>JANYAG010000103.1 GCA_025361465.1 Gemmatimonadota bacterium | reverse complement strand
TCACCGGCACTGGCAAGGGCCGCATCGGTCTGCCCATCGACCCGGCTCACGAAGAAGCTCGCCACCGAATGGAGGTGGGTAATCTCGGCCCCGCTCCCGACCCGCTGCTCCAGGCCGGCGAGAAAGGCGTCGATCACCATTCGATAGCGCTCGACCGAGAAGAGCAGCGTGACGTTGACGTTGATCCCCTGGCCGAGGCAGTGGGTGATCGCCGGCAAGCCGGCGAGGGTGCCCGGGATCTTGATCATCACATTCGGCCGGCTCACCCGGCGCCAGAGCCGCTCCGCGGCACTGATCGTCCCTTCACTGTCGTTTGCCAGCGTCGGGGAGACTTCGATCGACACCGTTCCGTCGCCGCGCCCGCTCGCTTCGTACACCGGGCGAAACACCGTGCACGCCGCCTGGACGTCCGCCACCATCAGCGACTCGGCAACTTCGGCCGGGGTCTCGCCGCTTTCGGTGAGGGTGCGAATGTCGGCGTCGTAGTCGCCGCTCCCCGCGATCGCCTTCTCGAAGATCGTGGGATTGCTGGTCATCCCCCGGACGCCGTTCTCGCGCACCAGCCGCGCCAACTCACCCGAGCGCACCAGGTCGCGGGTGATGAAGTCGTACCAGGGACTCTGGCCGAGCGCGCCGAGCTGGACAAGCGGATTGGTCATCGCTGACTCCGTGATCAGGCCAGTGAACGGACCGCGTCGGCGATCCGCTCCGGCGTGAGTCCGAACTCCTTGAACAGCGTTTCGGCCGGGGCGGATGCACCGAAGTGGTCGATGCCGATCACCCGGCCACGCTCGCCAACCCAGCGCAACCAGCCAAAGGTGCTCGCGGCCTCGACCGATACCCTGGCGGTGATTGCCGGAGGCAGGACGCGGTCACGCCATGCCGCATCCTGTTGGGCGAACAGCTCCCACGACGGCAGCGAGACGACGCGCGTCGGTGTCCCTTCCGCATCGAGTGCTTCCGCCGCCTTCACGGCGAGCGACACCTCTGAACCTGTCGCCATGACGATGGCGCGTGGCGCGGTCGCCGGTTCGCGCAGGATGTAGCCACCCCGCGCCGTGGCACTGACCGGGTCGGCCGTGCGCGCCAGCGCCGGGAGCTTCTGGCGCGTGAGGATCAGCGTGGTCGGGCCGTCGGTGTGGTTGATCCCCGCCCGCCACGCTTCAAGAGTCTCCGCCGCGTCGGCCGGGCGCAGGGTCACCATGCCCGGAATGCCGCGCAACATCGCAAGGTGCTCGATCGGCTGGTGCGTCGGGCCATCCTCGCCCACGCCGATCGAGTCGTGACTGAAGATGTAGATCGGCGCCAGCTTCATCAGGGCGGCCAGCCGTGCCGATGGCTTGCAGTAATCGAGGAAGACCAGGAACGTCGCGCCATACGGCCGCACACCACCGTGGGCAGCCATGCCGTTCATCGCCGAGGCCATGCCGTGCTCCCGCACGCCCCAATGGATGCGCGGGCCGGCATTCGAGGGTGTGAACACCTCGCCCACGCTGATGTTGGTGCCGTTGCTGCCGCCCAAGTCGGCCGAGCCGCCAGCCATGCCGGGCACCGACGCGGCGAGCACTGCGAGCGCCTTCTGCGAGGCCTGGCGTGAGGCAAGTGATTCGGTTGAGAGATCGGGAAGTCCCTTGTCCCACCCGGCAGGCAGCGTACCCTCGATCTGGGCGCGGAACGCCGCCGCGTCAGGGTGCCGTGCCAGGCGCGCTTCCCACGCTGAGACGAAGGCGTCTCCCTGTGCGAGCAGCGGCTGCATCTCGGTGTAGGCCTCGGGGGCCACGTGGAAGGGATCTGATGGCCAACCGAGGATCGCCTTGGTCTTGGCGATCTCGTCCTTGCCGAGCGGGGCGCCATGGGCCGCAGAGGTGTTGCGCTTGGTCGGTGCCGGGTCGGCGATGATGGTGCGCAGCACGATCAGCGTCGGCCGCTCGCTCTGGCTGCCGGCATCGGTGAGCGCGGCGTCGATGGCCTCGAGGTCGTTGCCATCATCGATATGCAGCACCCGCCAGCCATACGCTTCGTAGCGCTTGCCCACATCATCGGTAAAGGAAAGGTCGGTCGTTCCGTCGATGGTGATGCGATTGTCGTCATAGACCACGGTCAGCTTGCCCAGCTGCAGGTGGCCCGCGAGCGATGATGCTTCGCTCGCGACTCCTTCCATCATGTCGCCATCGGAAGCGAACACCCAGGTGCGGTGGTTGACGATCTCGAGCCCGGGGCGATTGTACTGCGCCGCGAGCAGCCGCTCGGCCATCGCCATCCCGACGGCGTTGCCGATGCCCTGGCCGAGGGGGCCCGTGGTGGTCTCGACACCGGCGGTGTGGCCACGCTCGGGATGGCCGGGCGTCTTCGATCCCCACTGCCGAAACTGCTTGATGTCCTCGAGCGACAGGTCATATCCCGACAGGTGCAGCATCGAGTAGAGCAGCATCGAGGCGTGGCCGCACGACAGGACGAACCGGTCCCGATCAGGCCAATGGGGCGCGTGGGCTGCATGCTTGAGATGATGACGCCAGAGGACGTAGGCGGCCGGCGCGAGGGCCATGGGGGTTCCGGGATGACCGGACTGGGCTTGTTCGACGGCGTCCATCGACAGCACGCGAACGGAGTTGATCACGGCCCAGGCGGCGGCGGAATCGATCGGCGCAGAAGGAGTCGTCACGGATCTCGGGGCTGGTCGTCTTGGGGTGGCGGCCGCAGTAGCGTGGCCGACGCAAGATAATCGTCTGCCGACCTGATCGTGGGGCTACTTCGGAGGGATCACCACGATGTTGACCCCGGCGTCCGGGGTGGTCAACCAGGCCACCTGCGCCTTGCCTCCAAAGATCTCCGTGATGACCGCCCGTTGGCGATCGGCTGGCAGACGCTTGATCACCTCGACCGAGATCGGCGGCACCTGGGCGACGATCTGTGCCCCCGACAGGAAGGCGCTCGCTTCGATCGGAATGGCCGGTCCGAGGATCACAATCTTCGCCTGCGACAGCCCGGCCGTGGCGAGGGATGCATTCGTCCGGGCGATGGCGGCAATGACGCTATTGATCCGGGCACTCGACGCGATGCCCTCCTGCAGCCGGGGGACCGCAAAGCCCACCGCCCCGATCAGTCCCAGCGCGGTCGCCCCTTGTCGCAGCGCCATCGGGAACCTTGGCGTGGCCGGGCGTTCCCTCGACAGCCAATGCAGGACGGCGAGGGCGAACAGGAGGCCGAACGGCGCGATCAGTCGCGGCTCCGAGTGCACCAGGATGAACTGGCCCACCCCAGCCAGTCCGAGCAGTGCCACGACCGCGATCGAGCGATCCTCCTCGAACAGTCGTCGCCACATCGTCTCTCGCCGTTGCAGCAAGTAGCAGGGGAGCAGGATGCCCAGCAGGACCGGCAGCAGCCAGAGCCCGAGGGAGTTTTTTGCCTGCCGACCCCAGTAAGCGATCAGTGCCGTGGTCTCCGGTGTGCTCGCGTTCCGGGTCTGGACCCCGGCTTCCCACGCGGTCGGATCGGACCATGGCGCGTACGTCCATCGAGCAGCATCTGGGAATTCGGCCCAGACAACGGTGCGTCCTGAGTCCACCGGCATCTGGTGGTATGAGGTGTGGCGGCCGAGGTGCGCGTCTGGCGTCCGCGAATCGTCCGCTGTGAGATACCACGCGGCGTTGAGGCGCCCGGCCGATCCCAGCGTGGGATGTCCCGCGTCGGTACTCATCGGAATGATCCAGGTCAGCATCACGGCGGCGCACACACCGGATGAAAGCAGCACCGAACGTCGCGCTTCGGCCTGGCGGGCTCCCCAGATGCGCAGTGGCAACGCCAGCAGCAGCCATGGCCAGGCGCTGGTCTTGGTGAGGAATGCGGCGCCGAGGAGGAGTCCGGTCAGCAGCCATCGTTCACCGCGGTGCGCCAGCAACTCGTAGCCGATCCAGGCCATCAGGGCCAGCAGGAGGACATCAGGTGTCACGGCCTCGATGCGCGGCAGCCCGGCACTGATGAGGAGGAAGGTGGCGATCATCATGCGGGCAAAGAACCGCTGGGAGTTCTGGCGACTCCACCACCAGAGCAGGGCAACGGTGGCGATCGCGGCGAAGCCGTTGATCGCGTGCGCCGTCGCGATCAGTGCGACAGGATCCCGACCGGCGACCATGGCGAACAGGGCGACGAGCGCCGGATAGAGTGGTGACCAGTATCCCTGCACAAACGACGACCAGTCGCCGGCCAGGATCCTGTTGGTGAGGTCGAGGTACGACACGCCATCCGGGTTGAGCGTCGAACGGGCGAGCCAGGTGAGCAGCGCACACACCACCACGGCGAGCGCGGCCAGCAACTCGGGCTCGCCGATCAGGCGCCGGGGCGCACTCGTCTGTGCTGGCGTGATGGTCTCGCCAGCCGGGACGTTGGGCCGCTTCTTCTGGTGCTTGGGCATCGACTGCGGAACGTACCACACGATGGGCCGGAGGCAACCGTCGGGAGGGCCTGCCCCCCTGCTCGACTGGCCGCCGCCCTTGCGGCCCCCGTGTTGTCTGGGGATCATCCCTCGAATGTCTTCCGATACGGTGCGACCCAGACTCCAGCTCGCGCTTGGCGGCGATACCGTCATTTCTGACGAGCAGCCCGCCTTGCGGGGCCGGCGCGTGTACACCGCCCACGCCCCGGAGCAGGGTCGCCTGCTGCTGGTCACCCTGCATCCGACGCCTCCGGAGGGGCCATCACCTCAGGTGCTGCGAGAGAAGCTTGCCCGCCTCACCGAGCTCAACCACGCCAGCATCGACCTGCCGATCGCCGTTGGCGACATCGATGGTCGAGCCTGGGTGGTCGAGCAGGAACCCGATGGTGTCACGGTGGCCGCCCTGGTCGCCGAGCGAGGTCCGCGACCGGTGCGTGAGGCGGTGCGGGCGGTGCGCGATGTCGCGCGAGCACTCGTGGCGATGCATCGGCGCGGATTGGCCCACGGGGGTCTCGGTCTCGACACGGTCGTGCTGACCGAGCAGGGAACCCGGATCACCGGGCTGGCGTTGAGTGAGGGAAGCAGCGCCGTCGATGATCTCGACGGGCTCGCCACGATCGCGCGAACCCTGTTCTACGGCGAGCGTCCGGGCAGCGCTTCGTCCAGGCGGCGGTTGCCGCCGGAAATCGCGGCGCTGCTCGAATCGATGGGGTCGCCCGATCCCGCTCGCCGGCCCCAGCGTGCCGAGGCGGTGCTCGGCGTCCTCGACACCTTTCCGGTGGAACAGGCGTCTGCCCTCGGGGCGCTCATCGATTCCGCGGGGCGGGGCGCCCGATCGCGGCCGAAGCACACCACCTTCGGCATGCTGGTGCTGATCGGGGCGGTCCTGTTGATCCTGTTGTATCTGGCGTCCCGACGCTGAATCATCGCGGTCGCCTTACGTCGCCCGGTGCAGTCCATTAGGCTTCGAGGCAGGATTGGAACACTATTTTTCGAAGGAATGTCGTGGGCAGATCACGTAGTCGCGGCCGCAAAGAGGCCGCCACGGCGCCGGACGGCGCCGAAGCGAAGTCAGGCACCACTGGAGCCCGTCTCCGCCGTTCTCCCGGACGATCATACGGTGCGCATCGCGACTGGCTCCTCGAGCGCCATGGGTCGGTCTGTGCCTACTGTGGCACCCGGGTCGCTGTCGATACCATCACGCTCGACCATGTGCGGCCGCGCCGAGGCCAGTCGGCCTACGACCGGCCCGACAACCTCGTCCTGGCGTGTCGTCCCTGCAACGCGGCCAAGGCCGACACCCCGCTGCTCGCCTTCCTGATGGCCAGGCGCGCGCGGGGTGTCTTCCTCCTGCATTATGGCGATCACCTTTCCGAACCGCTGAAGCAGCTCGCACGCAGTGCGTCGGAACGTCCGCTGCTGCCGCCGGACTGAGACGAGGGCAGAGCCGCGGTGTCACGGGGGGAGCGACATCGTTGCTCCCCCCCCGTAACGTCTTCGCTATACGGGTACTCAAATGAGATTTCCGACAACCAGAAGTGGAATGGAGCTGTGCGGCGGTTCACTCCAACGTGCCGCGGACCAGATCGAGCGAGGCCGTCATCTGTGCGTCATTGCCCCTTCCTGGTCACGGGGGTACGATTGAATCCCCCTCACGAAGCGCTGGAGCTGCCATGTTCCGGACACGCACGAGGGTCCTCGCTCTAGCGGCGCTCGCCGTCAGTCTCGGCGGGTGCGAATTGAACCCCACCACGCCGATCGCGACAACTCATTCGCCGAAGCCAAGTCTCCTCTGCTGGCAAGGTTACTGTGTCGAGGACCCCGATCCCAATCCGGACTCCGTCGGCGTCTATGTATCTCAGTATGTGACGGATGAGGCTTGCCTGGATACGCAGAGCGCCGAGGACTTGGACCAGGACGGGATAATCGACTACTGCGAACTCAGGTTGGCTCAGGCATTCGCGCCGACCTTGGTCTACTCGCAGTACGACGATATCGGCCAGGAACCTGCCTTCGCCGTGAAATCGCTCGGCGTTCACAACGGTCGCCTAATGGCGTTGGTCATGTATATGCTGAGCGAGTATATCGACCAGGGCACGACCTGGTGCCATGAGCTATTTGCCCCCGAATCAAAGGCATGCGGGCATTTCGGGGACAGTGAGGCGATCGTGCTGCGCGTGCGATACGAGGCGTCCACGATGCACTGGGTGACTGACGCGGCGTGGTTCTCGCAGCACGAAGGATATGGAGTCTATTGTGGCGGGACGACGGCGTGGCCTTATGTCTACTCGTCTGAAGGACTGATGGTGCCGAACGACGATGTCTATTCACATGGGGCGGAAGGCACGTGCGACTTTGGCTCGGGAAGTACCTACCCTCCATCGTTGGAGTATACTGGAAATGCAGGCGGGGTGCCCGTTGTTCACGTGTCGATCAGCAAACACGCCAACTACAGCACTGAAGACGACTGCAATGGTGGGAATCCGTTCACCATCCTGTTCGACATTTGGTCTGACACCTGTAATGGCGACAGCTCAATGATCGTGGATGTTCCAGGAATGTCAAGAAACGTAGGCGCGAGTGATCACCATGAGTATTTCTTGGATTGTCGTGAATCTGGTCTGCCCGCCTTGGCGCAATTCCATGAAGAGGAGTGCTACTGGTCCAACCCGGAAGGTGGCTTCGGCGGCTGGAGTGGCGCCGTGCCACGTGCTCCGGATTCATACGCCCATCGACTGAATGGCTGGGTCTTCGGGCCATGGTAGCCTGCTGTGGGTGGGATGACCAGCCGAACCGCAACCGCAAATCAAGACCGGCGAACTACTTCCTGAGGGCCAAGACGATGCGGAGAGCCTCGATGGATGGTGATATGAAGTTGGGGAAGGGTCCGCGGAGCTCATCGTTCCCCAAAGGGCGCATGGTGGTGATGTGTGCGCTGCTTGGAGTCCTGCTAATTCCTGGCACCTATCATTCCGTCAATGCTCAGGGGCCACGACCGGTGGGGATTCAGGCGCCGGCCCAACGGGTTCAGTCGCTAGAAACCACGCGATTTGCGTTTGCCGGTGATTCGGTGAAGCACTCACATTGGAAGGCGGGAATGGCGATCGGTGGTATTACTGGGCTGCTGATCGCAAATGCACTTCGAACCGCCCCCTGCGAATCATCGCATTGTTCGCTTTCCACTCTAGAATGGGTCGCGTCCATCGGGAGTTTCGCAATTCTCGGTGGGATGATCGGATCGCTATTCCACTGAGTCCCCACTGAATGGGCACAGTGGCAGACGTCCGCTGTGTCCATTCAGCTCTTCGCGACCCGCACCGCCGACGAGCCCGACGCCAGCGCCTCATTGATGATGCGCTCCTGCTCGACGACATGGGTCGAGTTGTACCCCTCGGCGGGAGAGGCGCGTTCCGGCCGGCCGACATAGCGCAGGTAGAC
>JANYAG010000082.1 GCA_025361465.1 Gemmatimonadota bacterium | reverse complement strand
GGTGGCCGGCCGCGAGCGGCCGGGTTTTCGCTGAGCAAGGGGGGCGCGGTCGAGTTGGCGGTGGCACCAGTTCTTGGGCTTTATCTCGGGTATGCGGTGGGTCGGCTGCCAGAAGTCTTCGCCTCGCTGGATGTTCCGCACCTGCCCTTGATCCTCATGCTCCTCTTCCTGGTCATTCTGGGCCTGGCAGTTCCCAGTGACGCGTGGGAGAGGGTCTGGCACCAGTCCAAACCACTGCGGCTGGTGGCCGTCCTGTTGGCACTGATCTTCGCGACTATCCCAACGTCATTCTATCCTGCCGGATCGTTGGAGTTCCTCCGAACACGCTTCATGATCTCGCTGGTGGTTTTCCTCTGCTGCCTGATCTTTCTCCGCGATCGGCGCGCCTTCCGCTGGGCCGTGATGGTCTACGTGCTCTGCATCACCGCTGTCTCCGTCGATACCCTGATCACCTACGATCCGAACAAGATCCAGTACGATGAGGAAGGCAACCCGATCGAGTTCTCAGAGGACCGGGCCCGGGTGTACGTCGGTGTCTCCCTCGACCCGAACGACTACGGGACGATCCTCGCCGGCACTTTCCCGTTGGCACTCTGGCTTGGTGTGGGCAGCTTCCGGCGACGGCTCTTCTGGGGCGCCTGCGCCCTGACACTCTGTGCCGCGGTGGTACCCACTGCGTCCCGAAGCTCGATGCTCGCGTTCGCCGCAGCGGCCACCGCGCTGCTCGGTGTCGGGGCTCGAGGGTGGCGAAGAGTCCTCACCTTCGTCCTGGTGGCCGGTGGCATCGCACTCTTCATCGGATTGGCCAGTGGCGCCCAAATGGGACGCTTCACTGATTTCAGTTCTGATGACTACAACATCGAGGGCAACGAAGGTCGGTGGTTTTTCTGGAAGCAGGGGATTGTCTGGATGCTGAAGCGGCCGTGGGGCTGGGGGCTTGGCAGCTTTCCGCTCTACTTCGGTGATATGAATGACGGCATCGAGCGTGCGGCGCACAGTCTCTGGGTGCAGTACGGCATGGAGCTCGGGGTGGCCGGGCTCATCACGATCGCCACTCTCAGCGGTTTCCTCTTCCGTGGACTCTACCGCCACCGGCAAGCCGCAATTCGTCTCGGGAGTTCCTTCACCGAGTCGGCGGAGGAGGAGGCACTCGCCTCGCACCTGATCGCCTACCTTGCGGCCATCCTGGTGGCAGGCACCTTCCTCTCCATCGCCTACAACCCGGTGCTCTACATGGCATTGGGGCTTGTCGCAGCCGCCCTACTCGGTTCTCCGATGCCTGCGGAACTTCCCCTCCAGTCTGAAGAACCGCGGCCGCCCGTGCCGCCCGCTCGAGGGCGTCGCGTGGCACCACAATGGTCGCGGCAAGCCTAGGCACCGGGGTGAGCAAGCACCTGCTGTTCATCTCGACCTCGTTTCCGACGCCGTGGGAGCCCCACAAGGGACAGCACAACGCGAACCTCGTAGAAGCGATTCGGCGCCTCGGCTGCAAGGTGACCGTGATCACACCGGTACCTTGGACGGCGCGCTTCGGAGCCAAGCGATCCGCCACCGTGACTGACGCAGACTATCCAGTCTATTGGTACGTACCGGGCATCCTCCGCACCCAATACCATCGCATGCTTGGCTGGTCGCTGCGCAAGGCGCTGAAACAAGTCACCGCGACGGCGCCTGCCCCGGATGCGGTGCTCTCGTTCTGGACCGACCCTGATGGAACAGTTGCCGTCAAGTACGGCCGCGAGCGAGGCATCCGCACCGGAGTCATCGCGGGAGGATCTGATGTCATGATCCTCGCGGCCAACCCAGGTCGGCGCCATCGGATAGCAAGCACACTGAAGGCGGCCGACCATGTCTTCG
Source organism: Gemmatimonadota bacterium (assembly GCA_025361465.1). Taxonomy (GTDB): domain Bacteria; phylum Gemmatimonadota; class Gemmatimonadetes; order Gemmatimonadales; family GWC2-71-9; genus Palsa-1233. The sequence continues at coordinate 1,268 of JANYAG010000082.1, read as the reverse complement.
GTGTGGGGAGCGAGATCGTTCGGCGCGTCACTGGTTTCGGTGTCGATCCGACTCGGATCTCGGTACTGATCAGGGGGGTCAACCGATCGCTCTTCAAACCCGGAGATCGACTCGAAGCCCGGCGCCACCTCGGCATCCCCGAAGACGGCCCCTTGCTGCTCTGGGTCGGCACCATGAACGAGGTCAAGGCGGCCGAGCGGGTGATTCTTACGGCTCGAGGCCTAGTAGCCACCTTCCCGGATCTCCGAGTGGCGATGGTCGGCTCCGGCCCGCGTGAGGCGGCACTTCGGATACTCGCAGATGAAACCGGCCCGCTCGCCAATCGAATCATCTTCGCCGGCGCAGTGGATTCGAAACGACTGCCCCCATGGTACCAGGCCGCGAACGTGATGGTCCTCCCGTCCCGGTCCGAAGGCATTCCGAACGTGCTGGTCGAGGGCATGGCGACGGGGCTCCCGTTCGTCGCAAGCCGGGTAGGCAGTATCGAAGACCTGCTGCCATTCGGGCCATCGCGAACTGTTGCCGAGGGAGACCTTGATGCTTTGCAGCGAGCGATCGGTGAGGCCCTTGTGGCTGGGTCTGATGCCGCGCTGGCTCCGGGAAGATTCGACCTTCTCGACGGCGCCCGGGAAGTCCTTCGTCACCTGCAACTCGACCGGACGTGACCGTGCGGCTGCCTCGACACGCGGAACTCTGGGGTCCCGGCTTGATGCAGAGCTGGTGGCGCGATCGGACCTGGCAGCCATCGCCTGAAACGCCAGTCACGGTCTGGCTGCTGTTCACTGACCACTTCGAGCCGTGTGGCGGTAGCGTTTCGCACTCGGTGGCACTCGAGCGAGTCGACCGCTGGGCGCATCACTGGCCGCTGATCGCCGGGGAAGTGCGCGACAGCTTCGGCCGCCGGCCCCAATACACCTTCTTCTACCCGGCCGAAGAGTACGATCGCGAAGTCGTTGACCGCATCGCGAGCCTGACGCACTCCGGGATCGCCGATGTCGAAGTCCACCTTCATCACGACAACGACACCCCCGCCAACTTCCTCGCCACGCTCGAAGAGTTCGTCACTCGGCTTCGCCGCGATCACGGGCTGCTACATCTGGGACCTGACGGAAAACCTGAGTGGTGTTTTATCCACGGCAATTGGGCACTCGACAATAGCCGTCCCGATGGTCGGTATTGTGGAGTAAATAACGAAATTGACATCTTGATAGAGACTGGATGTTACGTCGATATGACGATGCCTTCAGCACCCAGTCCCACTCAGACCC
>JANYAG010000059.1 GCA_025361465.1 Gemmatimonadota bacterium | reverse complement strand
GTCACGGGAGGTATAGGCATCCAGGGACCCGCCGCGGGACTCCAGGGCCAGGGCGATGTCGCGGGCCGAACGTCTCTCGGTCCCCTTGAACACCATGTGCTCGAGGAGGTGGGAGACGCCCATCTTGTCGCGGGATTCGTGGCCGCTGGCGGTGCGGACCCAGAGGCCCGCGGCGGCAGACCGAACGCCGGCAAGGCGTTCGGTCACCACCACAAGACCGTTGGAAAGGTCGGTGCGGGCAATGGCAGCGTCGAGCTGGACGGTGCTGCTCACTGTCGAGCGCTCAGGGCTTGGGGAGAAGGGCCTTCCGCGACAACCGCATGCGGCCGCGTTCGTCGACCTCGAGCAGCTTGACCTGCACGATGTCTCCCTTCTTCACCACGTCCTCCGTCTTCTCGACCCGCTTGTGGTCAAGCTCCGAGATGTGGAGCAACCCCTCGACCCCCGGCATGATCTCGACGAACGCCCCGAACGCGGTGATGCTCTTCACTGGGCCTTCGTAGATCGTACCAACGATCGGCTCGGCGACGATGGCCATGACCATCTCCTTCGCCTTGGCGCCGGCTTCAGCACCGACGGCAGCGATCGTGATGAGCCCGGTGTCGTCGATGTTCACCTTGGCGCCCGATGCATCCTGGATGCCGCGGATGGTCTTGCCCTTCGGCCCGATGACGTCACCGATCTTGTCCGGCTTGATCTGGATGGTGAAGATGCGCGGCGCCCAAGGCGACATCTCCGGGCGATGCGTCGCCAGCACCTTGTTCATCTCGCCGAGGATGTGCAGGCGGCCCTGCTTCGCCTTGTCCAGCGCGTCCTTCATGATATCCAGCGACAGGCCGTGGATCTTGATGTCCATCTGGATCGAGGTGATCCCCGCCTCGGTGCCGGCGACCTTGAAGTCCATGTCCCCGAGGTGATCTTCGGTCCCGAGGATGTCCGTCAGGATCGCGATACGGTCCCCTTCCTTGATCAGGCCCATGGCGACGCCGGCGCATGGGGACTTGATCGGCACACCGGCATCCATCAGCGCCAGCGAGCCACCGCACACCGTCGCCATGGACGAGGAGCCGTTGGACTCGAGCACTTCGGAAACCAGGCGGATCGTGTAGGGGAAGTCTTCAAAGTGCGGCAGCAACGGCTGCAGCGCCCGCTCGGCCAGCGCCCCGTGGCCGATCTCGCGCCGCGACGTGCCCCGAATCGGCTTGACTTCGCCGGTGCAATACGGCGGGAAGTTGTAGTGCAACATGAATGACTTGGTGTGCATGCCCGCGACGTGGATGCCGTCGAGGCGCTGCTCATCGTCGGCGGTGCCCAGCGTCACGACCGCGAGCGCCTGGGTCTCGCCGCGCGTGAACAGGGCCGAACCGTGCGGACGCGGCAGCACGTGCGCATCAATCGAGATCGGACGGATCGTATCGCAATCGCGGCCATCGACGCGCTCGCCCTTGGTCAGGATCTGCTCGCGCATCACCGCGTACTCGACTTCCTCGATCTCGTGGTGGATCGCCTTGGCCTGGTCGGGAAAGTCTGCCGCGAGCTTCGTGACGATGTCGCTGCGGATGGCGGAGAGCGCCGCGGCGCGGCCGGCCTTGTCCTTCCCGTTCATCGCCTTCGCCAGCGGCTTCTCGGCCAGCGCCTTGACCTTCTTGACCAGCGCCTCGTCCCGCGGCGCCGTGGTCCACGCCATCTCGGGCTTGGCGTGCTTGGCGTTCATGGCGATCAGCTCGAGCTGGATCTTGACCTGCTCGCGGATGCCGACCTGCGCCACCTTGAGCGCCTCGACCACCTCGGCCTCGGAGATCTCGAGCGCGCCGCCCTCGACCATCAGGATCGAATCGTCCGAGCCACTCACCGTCAGGTCGATCGACGAGAACTCCAGCTGCTGGAAAGTCGGATTGAGGACCCACTTGTCCTCGATCTTGCCCACGCGAACCGCCGCGATCGGGCCCTTCCACGGCATTTCGGAAATCATCAGCGCCGCTGACACGCCCATCAAGGCCGGGATGCTGGCGTCATTCTCCTGGTCGGCGGACATCACCGTCACGAACACCTGGACTTCGTTCTTGAATCCCTCGGGGAAGAGCGGCCGGATCGACCGGTCGATCAACCGGCACGAGAGAATCTCGTCGTCGGTCGGCCGACCCTCCCGCTTCAGGAACCCACCGGGGATCTTGCCGGCGGCGTAGTGCTTGTCACGGTATTCCACCGTGAGCGGGAAGAATGGCAGCGTCGAGAGATTGGGGGAGACCGTCACGGCCACGAGGAGGACGGTTTCGCCGTACTGGACCAGAACGGATCCAGCGGCTTGCTTGGCGAGGCGGCCGGTCTCGATGACCAGCGGGCGGCCCGCGAACTGCGTTTCGATTCGATGCACGATCAATCCTTCAATGCGAATGAGCACTCCAGAACGCAAAAGGCGCCCCACGGTGCTCGCGTGGGACGCCCTGCAGCTTCAGCACCGAATCAATTCCGGAGGCCGAGTTCAGTCACCAGGGCACGATAGGCCGAGAGATCGCGACTCTTCATATAGTTGAGGAGTCGACGCCGCGTTCCGACCATCTTCAGGAGCCCCTGCCGACCGTGGTGGTCCTTGGAGTGTGTCCGGAAGTGCTCGGTGAGGCCGTTGATGCGGGCCGTCAGCAAGGCAACCTGGACGCGGGCGGACCCGGTGTCGGTCTCATGCTGGCGGTGCTTCACAATGACGGGCTGCTTCTCGATCATGCCGTATCCTGCCCTGGGTCAAGCTGCGCTTACACTTAGGTCGTCTAGGAGCCCTTGAATATACCCGCGTCGGGGTCGGAGTGACAACCCCCGCCCCAGGGTGGCCCAGCCTGGGGCTCAGGGGCTCAGCATGCGCACGATGTCGTTCTTGAATGCCACCACCATCAGCAGGATCACCAGGGCCAACCCGACCAGGGACACCGCCTCCCGCAGTTTCCCCGGCAATGGCCGGCGGATGATCCCCTCGACCAGCAGGATCAGGAAGGCACCTCCGTCCAGGACCGGGATCGGCAGCAAGTTGACCACGGCAAGGTTGATCGAGATGATCGCCATGAAGGCCAGCAGGTTGTCGAACCCCTCCCGCGCCTGCTGAGCCGCCATCTGCCCGATCAGGATCGGGCCGCCGACATTGTCGATGGAGACGTTCCGGCTCAACAGCCCGCGGATGGTCCGGAAGATGGTCCCGGCCGCGTCCACGGTGGCCTGGAACCCCGCCTGAAGGGCCCCGAGCGGGCCGAGGGAGACCGTCTGGTAGTAGCTCTTGGGTGCCAGCCCGATCCGGCCCACCATGGCGGACATGCTGTCGCCCGGCACCTCACGCTCGGCCCGCGGGGTCACCAGCACCGTCACCGAGTTCCCCTTCCGGATCACCCCCAGGGCGATCTGGCGGCCGGCCGACGCCTTGATCCGCTCGACCGCGTCGGACCACATCGCCACCGGGAAGCTATCCACGGCGATGATCGAGTCGCCCATCGCCAGGCCTGCGCGCAGGCCGGGATACCCGGCGGCCAGCGAGCCGATCACGGCCGGTTGGAGCGGCTCAAGGGCCTCGGTAGCGAGTTGGGCGCGTTGCAGCAGCGCATCGCGGTGCAACGGAATGACGATCGCTGGATGGGCAGCAAAGGTCAGGTCGATCGAATTCTCGGAACTGGCCGTGATCTGCTCGACGACGTCGTCCCAGGATGCCACGGCATGCCCGTTGATACTCACAATCCGGGTGCCATTTGGCAGCGAGGCAAGCTCCTTGGCTTCCGTCGGGAGTCGACGCGCGTTGACATGACCGATCGTCGTCGTCGGGTTGATGTGTCGGCCGTTCTTCCACGCCAGGCCGGAAAAGACCAGCCAGGCGAACAAGGCGTTCAAGGTCACGCCCGCGAGAATGATCACCATCCGCTGCCAGACTGGCTTGGCCTCGAACACCCGATCCGGGGGGACATCGGCGGCGCTGTGCCCTTCGAGCACCGAGGCCGCAGGGTCCTCCTCCCGGGACGCCATCTTCACGTAGCCCCCGAGCGGCAACCACGCGATCGCCCACTCGGTTTCGCCACTTCGGAAGGAGAGCCAGGGCACCGGCTTGCCAATGCCGATGGCAAAGCGGTGCACCCAGACGCGGAACAACTTGGCGGCGAGGAAGTGTCCCAGCTCGTGCACGAAGACAAGGACCCCGAGCACGACGGCCAGGATCGCGATGGTGAAGAGCACATTGCTCACGCGATCGCCTCCACGGCGAATCGCCGTGCTTCGGAATCCGCCGCACGCACCGCCGCGACGGAGTCAGCCGCCGTCGCACGGTGGCGGGAGAGCACCTGGTCGATCACCGCACTGATGCGACCGAACGGAATCCGCGCCTGCAGGAACGCGGTGACCGCCGCTTCGTTCGCCGCGTTGAACGCGGCCGGCGCCGTCCCGCCGGCGCGTCCGGCCGCCACGCCGAGGTCGAATGCCGGGAAACTGTCACGGCGCATCGACTCAAACGTCAACGACCCGGCCGCCACCGGATCAAAGCGGCGCATGCCGGAGTCGGGCAACCGGACGGGATGTGTCAGGGCGTAGAGGATCGGACCTTCCATTGACGGGAACCCCATCTGGGCCAGGACACTGCCATCGGGAAACTCGACCAGGGCGTGCACCAGACTCTGGGGATGCACCACGACGTCGATCGCATCATAGCCCAGCCGGAACAGAAAATGCGCCTCGATGACTTCCAGGGCCTTGTTGGCGAGCGTCGCAGAATCCACGGTGACCTTCTCACCCATGCTCCAAGTCGGATGATTCAGCGCCTCCGCCACGGTGGCCGCATCGAGCCGGTGATCCGGCCAGGTGCGGAACGGACCGCCCGAGGCGGTGAGGATCAGCCGCGTCGGCGGCGTCCCCTGCGTGACGAGGCATTGCAGCACGGCACTGTGCTCCGAGTCGATCGGGATCAACTCCCCGCCCCCGCCCTGTGCCGCCGCTGCGACCAGGTCACCGGCCATCACCAGGCTTTCCTTGTTGGCCAGCGCCACCCGCTTTCCAGCGTGCAAGGCCGCCAGCGTCGCATCAAGGCCGGCGGCTCCCACCACGGCGTTGACCACAATGTCGACATCGGGATGCGTCGCGGCGTCTATCAGGGATTCCGGTCCCGACGCAATGGTCGCATCGCCGCGGCCGCAGGCGAGACCGGCGAATCGGGGACTCCAGCGGGCGACCTGCTCGTCCAGCGCGTCCCGGTTCGAGCCGGCGACCAGCGCGACAAGGTCGAACTCGTCGCGATGACGATCCAGCACCCGCAGCGCGCTCACGCCGATCGAGCCGGTTGAACCGAGCACCGCGACCCCGCGTCGCCGTCCGGCCGCCGCTGGATCGATCACAACAGCCCTGCAAGGCGGTAGCAGACGGCGGCCACTGGAATGACGAAATACAGCGAGTCCAATCGGTCAAGCACCCCGCCATGCCCTGGGATCAGCGCGGAGGAGTCCTTGACCCCGGCCTCACGCTTCAGCAGGGACTCCGCCAGGTCGCCGACCTGTCCAATGACCGAGAAGCCCAACGCCATCATGCCGGCCGTCGTGACAGAGAGTTCGATGCCAACCCGCGGGAAGACGACCAGGGCAAACAGCGGGGCGACCAGGACCCCGCCGATCAGCCCGGCGATTCCTCCGGAGCGGGTCTTCCCGGGGGAGATCGACGGCGCCAGCTTGGCACCGCCCACCCACCGGCCGCCGAACATCGCGGCCGTGTCACACACCCAGACCACCACCAGCGGGAAGAAGACCAATGCCGTGCCACCCCATGAACGGACCGGCCAGGCGCCATGCCGGATCAGCACCAGGAAGGCCGGCAGCAGACCGGCATACCCAACACCGAACAACGTGACCGCGATGGCCCCGAGCGGCCGCGCTGTCGCCGGTCGCAGCGCCAGCGCCAGTGTCAGCGCGGTGAGGAGCAAGGCGGGCATCAGGTAGGCAGACCAGCTGGCGAGGAAGTCCGCCGCTCCGACATCAACCCGGCTCAAGTACCAGACCAGCGGGAGGCTCGCGGCCGTCGTGAGTCCCAGCGGTCGAAGCGCTTCGATCTCGTGACGACGGGCCAGATCGAAGACCTCTGCCGTACCCAGGACAGCGATGGTGGCGACGAGCAATGCGAGCGGCCAGCCACCGGCCCAGACGATCAGGATGGCGAGGGGAATGGCCACCGCCGCGAAGGCGACTCGACGCGCGAGGTTGCTGTCCATGGCGGCCATCAAGCGGTCACGCGGCCAAAACGCCGATCGCGACGCTGATACTCCTGAATGGCAGCGAGAAGATCATCGCGCGTGAAGTCCGGCCAGAGCACCGGCGTCACGAAGAGTTCGGCATAGGCCAGCTGCCAGAGCAGGAAGTTGGAGAGCCGCAGCTCGCCCGAGGTGCGGATGAGCAGGTCGGGATCGGGCCACTTCGCTGTATAGAGCTCCGCCGCAATATCCGCTTCGGTAATCGATTCCAGGGTCAGCTCGCCACGCCCGACGCGTGCGGCGACCTGCCGTGCCGCCCGAACCAGTTCGGCGCGCGCGCTGTACGAAAGACAGATGTTCAGCGCGAGCTGCTCCCCACCGGCCGTCGTCGACTCGATGCGATCGACCGCCGCACGCGCCGACGGGGCCAGGCGGTCGAGATCGCCCAGCATCCGCACGGCCACTCCGCGGCTGCGCAGCTCCTCGGCTTCCTGCGCAATGTACGTCTCCAGCAGGACCATCAACGCGTCGATTTCCTCGGGGGGCCGCTGCCAGTTTTCCTGGGAGAAGGCGAAGAGGGTCAGCACCTGGACGCCGGCTTGCAGGCAGCCCTCCACCGCTTCGCGCACGGAGGTCATCCCGGCCTGATGACCGGCTGGCCGAGGCAAGCCCCGTTCGACGGCCCACCGGCCATTGCCATCCATGATGATGGCGATGTGCCGGGGAACTGCGCCGATGCGCGACGGATCGATCAGGTCGGAGTCGGACGTACTCAGACCTCGAGAATCTCGGCTTCCTTCGCCTTCATCAATTCGTCGATTTGACGAATCGCCTCGTCGGTGTGCTTCTGGATGTCTTTCTCGGTGCGGATCTTCTCGTCCTCGGGAACCTTCTCGGCCTTCTTGACCTTTGCCATGGCTTCGGTGCGGGCATGCCGCACGGCGACCCGGCCTTCTTCGATCAGCTTGTGGCAGACCTTGACGAGTTCCTTGCGCCGTTCCTCGGAGAGCGGCGGCAGCGGCACGCGGATCAGCCCCCCGGACGACTGCGGATTCAGGCCGAGATCGGCGCTCCGAATCGCCTTCTCGATGGCGGCGGTCAACCCCTTGTCGAACGGCTGGACGGTGAGCATCCGCGGCTC
>JANYAG010000332.1 GCA_025361465.1 Gemmatimonadota bacterium | reverse complement strand
ATCGCCGCGGTCGTGGTAGCGGTGGTGCCGTTGTTCGTCATCCTTGGCAGCTTGATCGTGAAGGGTGCCAGCTCACTCTCGCTGGCGTTCTTCACCCACATCCCGGTGCCGGCCGGCGAGACCGGCGGCGGCGTGCTTCATGCCATCGTCGGCACCTTGATGATCGTTGGCATTGCCTCGCTGATCGGCATTCCGGTCGGGGTGGGTGCGGGGATTCACTGCGCCGAGTATCCCGCAAGCAAGATCTCGGTGATCACCCGTTTCGTCTCGGACGTGCTCAATGGCACGCCGTCCATCGTGGTGGGCGTCTTCGCGTGGACGTTCATCGTGGCCAAGCAGAAGCACTACTCCGCGCTCGCCGGCAGCGTGGCCCTGGCGATCCTGATGATCCCGATGGTCATGCGCACCACCGAAGAACTGATCAAGCTGGTGCCTGGCACGCTGCGCGAGGCGGCGCTGGCGTTGGGGTACCCGCGGTGGCGGACCACCATGAGCATTGTGGTGCGGACGGCCCTGCCGGGACTCGCCACGGGGAGCCTGCTGGCGGTGGCCCGAATTGCAGGCGAAACCGCGCCCCTGCTCTTCACCGCGCTTGGCAACCAGTTCCTCAACTTCAATCCCGAAGCCCCGACGGCCGCCCTCCCCCTGGTGGTGTATGCCTACGCCACCGGACCGTACGACGAGGAACACCGCTTCGCCTGGGCTGCCGCGCTGGTGCTGATCCTGCTCGTCCTGATGCTGGGGATCCTGGCGCGCGTTGTCACCCGCCGGCGCTTCGGGACCAGCAATGGCTGACCCCGTCATGCCTCGGTTGCGCACCGAAACGCTTTCGGCGATGTACGGCTCCTTCGCCGGGGTAAAGGATGTTTCACTGAGCTTTGCGGCCAATCAAGTGCACGCGCTGATCGGGCCATCGGGGTGCGGCAAGTCGACCTTCCTCCGCGCCCTCAACCGCCTGCACGAGGTGATCGAGGGCGCCTGGGTGAGCGGCCACGTCCTGCTCGACGGCGCCGACATCTATGCCCCTGGCGTGAGTGTGACCCAGCTCCGCCGCAAGATCGGGATGGTCTTCCAGAAGCCGACGCCCTTCCCGACCAAGTCGATCTATGACAATGTCGCGGCGGGGCTGATGCTCGACGGCCGTCGGAAGCGCGCCGAACTCGACACCGTCGTCGAGCGGGCCTTGCAGCGTGCCGCGCTTTGGGACGAGGTGAAGGACCGCCTCCACACCAGCGCCATGGCCCTGTCAGGCGGTCAGCAGCAGCGGCTCTGCATCGCCCGGAGTGTGGCACCGGAGCCAGAGGTGATCCTGTTTGACGAACCGACGGCCTCACTCGATCCGATGGGCACCCAGCGGATCGAGGAGCTGGTCTTCGAGCTCAAGCAGGAGTTCACCATTGTGATCGTCACGCACAACATGCAGCAGGCGGCCCGGGTGTCCGACACCACCTCATTCTTCTACCTGGGCAAGATGATCGAGCACGGTCCGACCCGGCAGATCTTCACCGCCCCCGCCATTGAGCAGACCGAGGCCTACATTACAGGACGGTTCGGATGACCGTGACCCTCATGCCTGCCCGGGAGCCCAGTACGCTCGCGCCTCGCGCCACCTTTCAGCCACGCGCCTCCGGCCACGCCCGGCCGGGATCGGCCGGCCCCGCAGCCGTCGATGTCAGGGGATTCTCCCTCTGGTACGGCCTCCGGCAGACCCTGTTCGACTTGACCTTCAGCATCCCGCAGCACGCCATCACCGCCATCATTGGCCCGAGCGGCTGCGGCAAGTCGACCTTCCTGCGATCAGTCAACCGGATGAACGACCTGATCGAGGGCGTCCGCGTCGCCGGCGACCTGACCGTGGGGGGAACGCCCGTCTACGGCCGCGGGATCGACCTGGTGGCACATCGCCAGCGAGTGGGAATGGTGTTCCAGCGGCCGAACCCCTTCCCCAAGTCGATCTACGACAACGTGGCCTACGGCCCCCTCCTCAACGCCTTGGTGCCACATCGGGAGCTTCCGGACCTGGTGGAACGCTGCCTGCGACGGGCCGCCCTGTGGGACGAGGTCAAGGACCGGCTCCACAGCCCAGCCACCTCGTTGTCGGGCGGGCAGCAGCAGCGCCTCTGCATCGCCCGGGCGCTCGGCAACTCGCCCACGATTCTGCTCATGGATGAACCGTGCTCGGCCCTGGATCCGATCGCGACCCAGAAGATCGAGGAACTGCTCTTCGAGTTGAAGCGGGACTACACGATCGTGATCGTGACCCACAACATGCAGCAGGCCGCACGCGTCTCGGACCTCACGTGTTTCCTGGAGCGGGGTGTGCTGATCGAGGTGGGAGAGACCGAGCAGGTCTTCACTCGGCCGTCGCACGAGCGCACCGAGGCGTATATCACCGGGAGATTTGGATGACCGAAGAATCGCATCGACACTTCCACGAGGAACTGGGCCTCGTCAAGATCGCGCTCCTCACCATGTCCGGCGAAGCCGAAGCGGCCCTCGGACTCGCGGTGGACGCGCTGCTGGGCCGCAATGGCGACAAGGCGAGGCAGGTGATCGTCGCGGACCGGCACATCGACAGCATGGAGGTGGAGATCGAGGACAAATGCATCTCGCTGCTGGCCCTGCAGCAGCCGATGGCACGCGATCTCCGGATGCTGATGGCGGCCGGCAAGATCGCCAACGATCTTGAGCGGGTCGGCGACCATGCCGTCAATATTTCGCAGTCGGCCCTGCGACTGTCGGAGAGCCGCCCGATCACACCCGAGCCCGAGATTGTCGAGATGGCGCGCCTCGCGCGCCTGATGCTCTCCGATTCCCTCGAAGCATTCATCCGAGGGGATGCGGCTGCCGCCCGCGACATCTGCCGGCGCGACGACAAGGTGGACGCCCTGCACCGGTCCGTCTTCCGGATCCTCCTGACGCACATGATGGAGGATCCCCACATGATCAGCAACGGGATGGAGCTCTTCCTCGTGTCGCGCAATCTCGAACGGGTCGCCGACCTCGCCACCAACATCGCCGAGGATGTCGTCTTCCTGGTCGAAGGGAAGTCGATCAAGCA
>JANYAG010000329.1 GCA_025361465.1 Gemmatimonadota bacterium | reverse complement strand
GGATCCGGGAAGCGATCCTGCAGGCGAACCACGACACCGCCGGAGGCGTGGTGTGAAGGGCCGCCGCCTTTGCTGCCTCGTGATCGTGTCCGTGGTCCTCGCCGCGTGCAACACCAACGTCGAATCGATGGATGTCCTCGGTCCCTGGGGCGGTCCGCACGCCGCCATGGTGCTCACCACCACAGGTGGCACCCTGGAGTACGACTGCGCCGCCGGAACCATCTCGAACGACTGGACCGTCACCCCGGACGGCATCTTCGCCGCGACCGGCCAGCACATGCCTGGACATGGCGGACCAGTCCGGATCGGCGAAGACACCGTCCGGAGGCCGGCCCGGTACCAAGGGTCAATCCACGGCAGCATCATGACCCTGACGGTGGTCCTGACGGACAGTGCCACGGTCGTGGGGGTGTTCTCCCTCACCCGCGGGCGGACCGGGTCGGTCTTCAGGTGCCTCTGAAGGAGGGGGTTGACACGTGACAGGCTTGCCTGTATAATACAGTCATGAACAGTACGCATGAGGACTATTCACCGGACGGGCAGGCCAAGCCAGGCAAACCGCTCCTCTCCCTACTGCAGCTGGCCAGGGGCTTGGAGGAGCGGGTCGAGAAGTCGCTGGGTGAGGTGCAGCTCTCGGTTGCGAAGTTCGGCGTGCTCGGCCATCTGGTCGATGCGGCCCATGCGATTCCCTTGAGCGAGCTGGCCGCGCGGGTCAATTGCGTCCGGTCGAATGTCACCCAGATGGTTGATCGGCTGGAGGCGGAAGGACTGGTCCGCCGAACCCTGGATCCGGCCGACCGACGGGTCATCCTCGCCGAATTGACGGATGACGGTCGGCGCCGACATGCCGCCGGGGTGGAGCGGATGCGGGAACTCGAGCAGAAGACAGAAGAGACTATCGGTTCGGCAGATCGAGCCGTCATTCAGCGGGCCATGCGGGCCCTGGAGTAGGACAGCGGTTTTCATGCTGATCTGGTTCAGTAATGTACTATCCAGACAGCAACAATTGATGTATCACCAATTTGAGGAGAGGGGCACCACCATGACCACAATGACTGCAGCAGCACCGACCACCGGCACCTGGACGATCGACGCCTCGCACACCGACGTGGAGTTCTCGGTGCGCCACCTGATGATCTCGAACGTCAAGGGCCGCTTCGGTACCGTGAAGGGGCAGGTCGTCCTCGATCCGGCCACGCCGGGCCTGGCCGCGATCGACGTCTCGATCGACGTGACCAGCATCGACACCCGGGAAGAGAAGCGCGACGTGCACCTTCGCTCGCCGGACTTCTTCGATGCGGCGCACTTCCCGACGATGGCGTTCACCGGCGGGAAGTTCACCGGCGATCCTGAAGGCGAATTCCAGCTCGCGGGGAACCTGACCATCCGCGGCGTGACCAAGCCGATCACGCTCGACGTGACGTTCGAGGGCGCCGGCAATGATCCCTGGGGGGGCACGCGACAGGGCTTCTCCGCGAAGGGAAAGCTGCTGCGGAGCGCGTTCGGGCTCGAGTGGAATGCGGCGCTGGAGACCGGCGGGGTCGTGGTCGGCGACGAGGTCAAGCTCACTATCAACACGGAGCTGATGCTGCAGAAGTAGGCGAGCGCTTGCCACGCCTTGCGTCTGCTGATAGGGTCCGTCCCATGCGAGCGCTACTGGTGCACGGCATGGGGCGGACCCCGCTCTCGATGATGAGCATGGGCCGTGCACTGCGTCGAGCCGGCGTTGCTCCCTCGCAATTCGGCTACAGCGCCGCGTTTGAATCCGTGGAGCGGATCGTCGGCCGGCTGCGCCAGCGGCTCGTGCAGGAAGCGGATGGCGAGTACCTCGTCATTGGCCACTCCCTCGGCGGCCTGCTGCTTCGGGCGGCCATCGCTGGTCTCGACCCCGAGGTCCCGCGGCCGCGGCGCGTGGTGATGATCGGCACGCCGAACCAGTCGCCACGGCTGGCGCGCCACTTCCTCGGCGCCTTCTGGTTCCGTGCCATCAACGGCGACGCGGGGCGCATGCTGGCCTCACCGGAGCGGATGGCCGCGATTCCCACACCAGCGGTGCCCTTCACCGTGATCGCGGGCACTCGCGGACCCCGCGGCCGCTGGAGCCCATTCGGCAATGAGGTGAATGACGGCCTGGTGGCCGTGGCGGAAACGCGAATGGGTGGTGACGAGGAGTTCATCGAGCTCCCCGTCCTCCACCCATTCATGCCGTACGACCGCCGGATCTCCCGGCTGGTCATGGAGCGCTGCGCTACTTCTTCTTCTTGACCGGCGTCGGCGGCGTCACCGGCGTCAGCTTGATCGAGCCGGCGGTCTCCCGCGCCTTCAGCACCGTCATCACGTCGGCCAGCGCGATCGGGGTGAACTCCCCCGACAGGAAGTCGCGCACCTGCATCACCGTCATCTTCTTGCCCAGCAGCAACGAGAACTCGGCGGTGTATTCCGTCGGCAGTGAGGGCCCACCGGCACCGCGACCACCACCGCCTCCGCCGCCCCGTCCGCCCGCCGCACCAGCGACCTGCTCAATCATCAAGCTGGCAGCCTCTTTTTCCTCTGGTGTCACCGCGGGTTCGGTCGCCGGTACCCCGCGCTGCACGGCGGCAAGCTGGTAGCCCGCCTTCACCTCGTTCAGCAGCGAGGCGGCGCGCTGGTCGATCAGCGGCAGGAAGGCAGCCGTCTTCTTCTTGCCATCATCGACATTGGTCCAGAGCACGCTCGCCGAGGTGACGACGGCTTTTTCGATCCCGGCCTGATGCAGGATGGCGTTGCGCGCCTCCTTGTAGGCCTGCGGCAAGGTCGTCGCGGTCGCGTCGGCCAGGTAGCCGAGGCCCTTGGTGTGGGACTCGCCCATGCGCGACAGGCCGCGACCGAGGTTGTCGGCCACGACCCGCGCCGCCATTTCATCGGTGCCGGTGGCGATGACGGCCAGGCCACCGAGTCCGACCGCCGCCGCCCGCTTGAACTGGGTAGGATCCAGCTTGTCGGGGGTGTCTTCGGAAGAGTGGTAGTACATGTCCGGCCAGGTGATGAACATCACGGCCGGAATGCCGTGCTGCATGTAGGTCACATGATCACTCGAGCCGTAGTGCTTGTCGATCTTGATGTAGAAGGCATCCCGGCTGCCATGCTGCGATTCGACCGGCTCCGATGGGGCATAGCCGGTCGCGCGGAAGCGGACCCGTTCCCGCGAAATATCGGCGATGTATTCCATCATGCTCTGGGCGACATCGTTGAGATAGGACGGATACGTGTCCGGCGTCCGCTGCAGCACCCAGTAGCTCCGGTTGGAGCCGACGCGGATGGCTTCCATGTCGAAATTGAGCGTCCCGATGATCGCCTTCGCCTTGTCGGGATGCGCGTTGAGATAGGCGTTGGTTCCCGAGATCTCGGGCACCCACTGGAAGTTGATGGTCCGCTTGGGGCGCGGCAGCTTGCCCTCGGCGATGAGCTTGAGGTAGGCCCGCCCGATCTCGAGCGTCAGCGCACAGCCGGAGTTGTCGTCGTTGGCGCCCTGCTTGATCAGGCCCTCGTACAGGTGGCCGCTGATCGCCACTTCCTGGGAGGTGCTTCCGTCGCCCGGGATCTCGGCGTGGACGTACTCCTGTTGGCTGGGGACCTGCACGCTCTTCGTGATCGAGCGGATGGTGATCTTGTCGCCGCGCAGCAGCATGGCCGCGAGATTGTGCTGCACCTCGGGCGTCACCGACCAGGCGACGGTGTTGGGCTGGGCGTTGACGTTGGACGAGACGATCTGGGTCGGAAAATCGGCCGCGCGCTGGAAGCCGATGGCACTGACCCCGAGGACACCGATCGCGCCGCGCTGGATCGCCTGATTGTAGGCCTGGCTGGTGCTGCCCGAAGCCAGGACGAACTTTCCCTTGACGTCCTTCCCCTCGAAATCCTGTGCCCGGCCCGCACCGACATCGACCAGCTCCCCGCTGAGATCGCCGTTGGCATTGAGCGAGGCGAGGGCGAGGGTAATGTCCTGGATGTCGAACAGCTTGACGTTCTTGGGCGTCGTCATCCACAGTTCGCCCTGGGTCGGCTGCCAGGCGGTGGTTGCGGTGCCGAACTTCTCGATCGTCACGTTGCTGAAGCCGAATTTCTTGGCGTACCTCACCATCACCTGGCTTTCCCGCGGCGTGCCGTTGTATTCCTCGGGAAGGCGCACCCGCTGCCAGGGCACCAGGTCGAGGATGTAATGCATGGCGCGTTCGCCGGACACCTCGTTGATGATGGCGGTCATGACCTCCTGGGACAGCAGGGTCCGGTCCTCGCGCTCCTGGGCCGGGAGGGGCGCCACCCGCATGGCAACCAGGGTCAGGGTCGAAAGGATCGCGAACAGCACTCGGCGTATCATCGTCGTGGGCTCCTGGAAATCGCTCGGGGGATCCCGAAGTATACGCTCCGAACCGCCACATGGCGGACCGCCCGGGAACCGCGTAACGTTGGGTGCTCGCCCCGGGGAACCCGTTCCGGCCCCCAGCACCTTCCTCCGCACCGGCTTGCACTGAACTGCAGGGAACTGCATGCGACTGGCCGTCCTTCGAATGCTGGCCTTGGGCCTCATTGGCATCGCCAGCCTGGGCGAGGCGCAGCAGCCGCGCCCAGTCCTCGATCATCGAGCCATCCTCGGCCGGCAAGCCTGGTGGGACAACCGCGACTGGGGTTGGTATGAAGCCAACATCCCGTTCTTCGAGTCGCCCGATTCCGACATCGATGCGACCTACTATTACCGCTGGGAGCTGGTCACCAAGCACCTGACCTACGGTTCGCCCGAGTCCGGCTACACCTTCACCGAGTTCATCGACCGGCCGTTCTGGTCCGGCGCCTTCGGCGCCATCTCCTGCCCACTCGGCCACCAGCTCTACGAAGCGCGCTGGCTCAACGACCGACAGATCGTTGCCGACTTTGCCCGGTATTGGTTCGAGACACCTGGAGCCCAGCCCCGCAGCTACAGCAACTGGTATGGCGACGCGGTGTTTGCCGCCTTCATGGTGAACGGCGACAAGCGTTTTCTTGGCACCATGCTGCCGCACATGGAGGCACAGTACGCCGGCTGGATGGCCGAGCACTGGGACTCCACCAAGCGGATGTTTCACTGGGACGGGCTGCACGACGGGATGGAAGTGAACATCAACTCCCGACTTACAACCGACGAAGGCTCCGGCGCCGACGGCTACCGGCCCACGATCAATTCCTATCTCTTCGCCGACGCGGTGGCGATCTCGCGCGCCGCCGGCCTGCTGGGCCAGCCGGCGAAGTCGGCGGAGTTTGCTGCCCGGGCGACAGACCTGAAGGCGCGGGTGCAGCGCGAACTCTGGGACCCGAAACGGGAGTTCTTCTTCCACCAGTTCCGCACCGACGAGAAGGGTGGCATCACCGCCGGGTCGCTCACCTATCAGAGTGGACCCTACGCCGGGAATCGGCACGGCCGCGAAGAGATTGGCTTCGTGCCGTGGCAGTTCAACCTGCCCGACGCGGGCTACGAGGCGGCCTGGCGCTTCCTGATGGACACCGCCTACTTCTTCAGCGCCCGCGGCCCCACCACGGTCGAGCGCCACGATCCGCAGTTCCTGATCTCGCCGCGCTGCTGCGTCTGGAGCGGGAATGCCTGGCCATACGCCACCACGCAGACGCTGGTGGCGATGGCCAACCTGCTCGACAACTACCACCAGTCGGTGGTGACCAAGGCCGACTACTTTCGGCTCTTCCGGACCTACACGATCAGCCAGCGGAAGGACGGCCGTCCCTACATCGCCGAGGCCGCCAACCCGGACAATGGCTCCTGGGACGGGCACAACACCTTTGATCACAGCGAGCACTACTTCCATTCCGGGTATGTCGATCTCGTCATCACCGGGATCGTGGGGTTGCGTCCCCGCGCCGATGACTCGCTCGAAGTGCGGCCGCTTGCTCCAGACAGCTGGGATTACTTCGCAATCGACAACATCTCGTATCACGGGCATCAGGTCGCGATAGTCTGGGATCGGACGGGAACGCGGTACCATCGCGGCGCGGGCCTGACGCTGCTCGTGGATGGGAGCGTGATCGGACAGGCACCTCGTCTCGGCCGACTCATCGCTGCGCTGCCCGCCTCGGGAGCGCGGGGGTCCGCCGGCGAAAGTCGCCTCGTCAACATCGCCGTCAACAACGGCCATCGGCCGTATCCGCTGATCAGGACCTCGTACAGCGCCCCGGGCACGTCCCCGCACTACCTGATTGATGGCAACTACTGGTATCACACTTCGCCCCCGAACCGCTGGACGACGGCAGGTTCGCCGAATGCGATGGACGGGGCGACGATCGACTTCGGCGCCGCGCGTCGAGTCGAGTCGGTCAAGCTCTACTTCCTTGACGATTCCAGCGGGGTCACGCCGCCGGCGCGCTACGAGCTGGCAGCCTGGCGCAACGGAGCGTGGGTGCGGATCGCCGGGCAGCGCCGCTCGCCGGCCCAGGCGATGGGGCAACGCGCCAATTCCATCACCTTTCCGGCCGTCACTACCTCGAGCCTGCGCGTCCTGTTCACGCCAAGGCCCGGCAGCGCTGTGGGGCTTTCGGAGATCGAAGCCTGGGGTCGCGCTGCGCTGCCGTTCCCGGCGGCAGTGGCGGCTTCGCCGGATCTCGCCTGGGGCGCTGTCACGAGCGCATCGTTCACCTCACAATTCGACCAGGTGAACGAAGTCAACGACATGACCGTGGCGTTCAGCCACTACTCTCGCAATCGCTGGACGGCCTTCGGCTCGCCGAACGCAAGCGACTGGGTCCAGCTCGACCTGCAGGGCCGGCACCGCATCGAACAGGTGGAGCTCCATCTCTGGGGTGACGGCACTGGGGTCAAAGCGCCGAAGCGCTACACAATTCAGAGCTGGGATGGCACCGCATGGGTCGATGCCCGGGTGATCTCGCAGGTACCACTCCGCCCGCAGGTCTCCTCGGTCAATACGGTGCGCATCGCACCGGTGACCACGAACCGGGTGCGAGTCGTCTTCGAACACGATCTCCCGGCGGTGAGCGGCCTGACGGAAATCATGATCTGGGGAGGGCAGCGATGAAGCGAATCATGCTGGGCGTGCTGGTGGTCTCGGTGTGCGGGGGTCACGGCCTTCTCGCCCAACAGGCGCAACACACCCTGCGCACCCGCTGGGCGGCCGAGGTCACACCGGCGCACGTGCTGCCGGAGTACCCCAGGCCGCAGATGGTCCGTGCCGCGTGGACCAACCTCAACGGGTCGTGGGACTACGCCATCACGGCGCGCGCCGCCGTTCGCCCGGCAACGTGGGACGGCAAGATCCTGGTGCCCTTTCCGATTGAGTCGCAACTGAGCGGGGTGCAGCGGGCGGTGAGTCCCATGCAACAGCTCTGGTATCGGCGCACGTTCGCCGCGCCCGCGCTTCCTCGCGGCGGCCGCCTGCTGCTGCACTTCGGCGCCGTGGACTGGCAGGCGACGGTCTGGCTCAACGGCACCCGGATCGGCGTGCACCGCGGCGGCTACGACCCGTTCTCCTTCGATGTCACCGATGCGCTGCGGCCGGGTGAGCAGGAAATGGTTGTCGCGGTGTGGGACCCCACCGACACCGGCCCGCAGCCGCGAGGCAAGCAGGTGCTCAAGCCGAATGGCATCTGGTACACCGCCGTCACCGGCATCTGGCAGACGGTCTGGCTCGAACCGGTGCCTCTCCCCCGGATCGACAACGTGGTGGTGGTACCCGACATCGACGCCGGCACGGTGCATGTGCGCGTCAGTGCGCGCGGCACCACCGATCCGCTCAGGGCCGCTGCCACGGTCTATGCCGACGGAAAGGTGGTCACCACCAGCAGTGCGATGCTTGGGCAGGAGATCACGCTGCAGCTGCCGAATGCGCGGCTCTGGTCGCCCGGCAGCCCCTTCCTCTATGACCTGAAGGTGTCGCTCTCCACCGGCGACATGATCCAGAGCTACTTCGGCATGCGGAAGATCGCCGTCGCGAGCGACTCCGCCGGCGTGCGGCGGCTCTTCCTCAACAACGCGCCGCTCTTCCAGTATGGCATGCTCGACCAAGGATGGTGGCCCGACGGGCTCTACACGCCGCCCACCGAGGACGCGATGCGCTTCGACATCGAGATCATGCAGCGCCTCGGCTTCAACATGATCCGCAAGCACATCAAGGTCGAACCCGATCGCTGGTACGCCCTCGCCGATCGCCTCGGCATGCTGGTGTGGCAGGACATGCCAAGTGCCGACAACACGACCCCGGAATCAAAGGTGGCATTTGCGGCGGAGTTGCAGCGCCTCGTGGATGCGCGGCGCAACCACCCGTCGATCGTGATGTGGGTCCCGTTCAATGAAGGGTGGGGACAGCACGAGACCGAGAAGACCGCCGCCTGGCTCAAGGCGTATGACCCCTCCCGCCTCGTGAACAACTCCAGCGGCTGGACCGACCACCAGGTCGGCGATGTCTCCGATATCCACGCCTATCCCGGTCCGGCGATGCCGGCCCTCGAGCAGACGCGCGCCGCAGTCCTCGGGGAATTCGGCGGCCTCGGCCTCCCCCTCGCCGATCACACCTGGGTGGACCGCAACAACTGGGGCTACCGCAGCTTCCCGGACACGCTGGCGCTTGGGGCGGCGTACCGCGACCTGATGCATCAGCTCACCTTCCTGATCGCCGACGGGCTCTCCGCCGCGGTTTACACCCAGACGACCGATGTCGAGATCGAGGTCAACGGCCTGATGACCTACGATCGGGCCATCATCAAGCTGCCGGCCGATGCGATCGCGGCCTCGAAGTCGCTCTTCAAGAAGGCTTTCACCATCCGGAGCGTGGTGCCCACCTCACTGCGCGAAGGACAGACGTGGCAGTTCACCACCACCGCCCCGGCTGACGGGTGGTTTGCCCCCGGCTTCGATGCCTCGCTCTGGCAGCAGGGCGTGGGCGGGTTCGGCAAGGAGGGCACCCCGGGCGGAGTCATCCGCACGCCCTGGACGACGCCGGACATCTGGCTCCGCCGCAGTTTCACCCTGACCTCCACGGCCCTGGTCGACCCGCACTGGCGGATCCATCACGACGAGGACGCCGAGGTCTATCTGAACGGACAGCTGGTCGGGCGCTTCAGCGGCTACACTTCAGGGTACCAGCGGATCCCGCTGGAGGCGCGCGCATTGGCCGCCCTCCGGTCGGGCACCAACATCATCGCCATTCACGTCCACCAGACCACCGGCGGACAGTATATCGACCTGGGCCTCGACGAGGTGATCACGCCATGACCTTCACGAACCGCCGCCTCGCCCTCCTGCCCATGGTCTTCCTCGTCGCCACCGCCTGTGGCCCGAAAGAGGAACCCGTCGTGACAAAGCCATCGACGTACGCCACCGCCGCGTTCGGCACCGCGCCCGACGGCAAGCCGGCCGAGATATACACCCTGGTCAACAGCCTCGGGATGGAGGTCCGCGCGATGTCCTATGGCGCGACGATCGTCTCGATCAAGGTGCCCGATGCCAAGGGCGTCATGGGGGACGTGGTGCTCGGCTTCGATTCGCTGGCCGGGTACGTCAAGAGTTCGCCCTACTTCGGGGCGGTGGTCGGACGATACGGCAACCGGATCGCCAGGGGGCGCTTCGTGCTTGATGGCAAGGCCTACACCCTCGCCGTCAACAACGGCCCCAACGCGCTGCACGGCGGATTGAAGGGCTTCGACAAGAACGTCTGGGCGGCCGAACCGGTCCGCAGCGACAGTGGTGTCGGCGTGGCCTTCACGCTGGTCAGTCCGGACGGCGACCAGGGGTATCCCGGCGCGCTGACGACCCGGGTGACCTACACGCTGATGAGCCTGCGCAACGAGATCGTGATCGACTACGAGGGCTCGACCGACACGGCGACGCCGATCAACGTCACCAATCACAGCTACTTCAACCTCGCCGGTGCCGGCACCGGCGACATCCTCGGCCATGTGCTCACGCTCGAGGCCGACAGCATGACCCCCGTCGATGCGACGCTGATTCCCACCGGCAAGATCGCGGCGGTGACCGGCACGCCGTTCGACTTCAAGGCGCCGACGGCCATCGGCGCGCGCATCGAGGCCAAGGACGAACAGATCAAGAACGGTGGCGGCTACGATCACAACTTCGTGATCAATCGCAGCGGTCCCGGGCTGGTGCACTTCGCCCATGTCGTGGAACCGACGTCCGGTCGCACACTCGACGTCTCAACCACTGAGCCGGGCGTGCAGTTCTACAGCGGCAACTTCCTCGACGGCACGATCACGGGAAAGGGCGGCCATGTCTACCCGCGACGTTCCGGCTTCTGCCTCGAGACCCAGCACTACCCGGATTCGCCCAACCACGCGAATTTCCCGACGACGATCCTGCAGCCAGGCGCGATCTACAAGTCGCGGACCGTGTTCGCCTTCGGCGTGACCAAGTAACCGGAGCGCTCGCCCATGTTCGACCGCTGTTGCCGCGTGGTGGCGATTGGCCTGCTGGTGGCCGCTGGCCTGGCACACCGAGTGTGTGCTCAGGTTTCCGAGGAAGGTCACTTCCGGCTCCACAAGTTCCTGCAGGCGATCGGCGACGAGCGCTACCGCGTGACGCAGGATGGCGGAGTCTTCACTCTCAGCGACTCATTCGCCTTCACCGATCGGGGCAGTCGCGTCCCCTTGCGGGCGATGCTCCGCTTCGGTCGTGACCATACCCCGCTGGCGTTCGCGGTCCACGGCAGGAGTTCGCGGTCTTCCACGCTCGATGACTCCGTCACCATCGCCGGCGGGATCGCGATGGTGCAGGTCGACTCAAGTCACTCGACCGCGCTGACGCTCGGACAGCACGAGGCCGCGTTCACGATCGCGGGCTATGCCCCCGTCGCGATCCAGCAGGAGTTGATCCGATTCTGGCTGGCCCACGGTCGCCCAGCCACGATCCGGGCGCTTCCCTCGGGGAACACCATCCGGATCACGGCCCGCGGCCGGGACACCGTGCGAGTCGGCGACACCACGGTGGTGCTGCAGCGCTTTGCGGTCACCGGGTTGATCTGGGGTCGCGAATCCCTCTGGATGGACGACGCCGGCGTGTTGGTGGCCCTGGTCAGCACCGATGCCGAAT
>JANYAG010000015.1 GCA_025361465.1 Gemmatimonadota bacterium | reverse complement strand
AGCCCCTGGTCGGCCGGATCGGCGACCGCCACCGTCAGGGTGCGCCCCTCCCGCTTGAGGGGCAGGACCATCCGCTTCTGGGCCAGGTCGGCGGGAATCAGGCGGAGGATCTTGGGGTCGGCCTCGAACCGGGAGAGGTCGACGGCCGGCATCCGGAAGTGGCGGGCGAGCGCCTTGGTCAGCTCCAGCTCGTCGATCATCCCCAGCCGGACGAGGATGTACCCCAGGCGGTGATGGGTCGAGCTCTGCTCGTGCAGCGCGGCAGCCAGCTGCTCGCGGCTGATCAGCCCCTGCGAAACGAGAAGGTCCCCGATCCGGTTGTGCGTGGCACCGGCCGGGGCGGGCTTCGGGAGGGAGGCAGAGAACGGTTCGGTCATCTCCGAACGAAAGTGCAAGGGAAGTGCCCTCACGGCGCTGTGGATCAACCGGGACGATTGTCACCTGATCAGGAGACGCGGAGCCAACTGCCGAGCCAGCGCCCGGGAAATCCCCGGAACCTGTGAAAGCCCTATTCCATCGCGGAATGGGCCGGCGCTATCGCGAAATGCGACGATGGCACGAGCCCGGGCACCACCAATCCCTGGTAGAGCGTCCAGTTCGTCCACACCAGCGGTGTTGAGGTCGACCTGGCCGGCCTCGGATGAGAGAGGAGTGTCGGCAGGATTCCCGGTGAACAGGAGATGCGGCCGCCACCGGGCGAGGGCGACCGGGCCGACGCCCGGAACCCGGTCGAGCCCTTCGATGCTCCCAAATGCGCCTCGACTCTGGCGATCCGCCACGATTCTCCGGGCGATGGCGGGGCCAATCCCGGGGAGCCTCGCGAGCTCCTCGGCGCTGGCCCGGTCCACGTCAATCCGCTCCTCGGGACCCAACGGGGCGGCCAGGCGCCGGATCGAGTCGAGGTGCGCCCCCGGGTTGCCGTCGCTGGTGGAATCGAGCAGGGAAATGGCTGGCGGGGCGTCCGGCCCGACGTCCACCAGCGAACGTACCAGGTGGCCGACGGCTGCAAGACCAATCAGGAGGGCGAGGGAACGACGTTCCTTGGCGGTCACCCAGGAATGGTGTCGCCCCCCCGGCCGGGGAGGGGGCTATTCCTTTGCGGAACGGATCACGGCAACCGCGACGTTCCCGACCGCTTCGAGGCTGGCGACCGACAGCTTGTCCGGGGTGTCGGCGGTGGTGTGCCAGGCGGCATACCGGTTGAGGTCGGTGATCACATCGATCGTGCGGATACCACCTGGATCGATGAGCGGGAGATGGTCATCGATCATCGACTGGGACTGGCGCGTGAAGATGGTGCCGTAGCCCATCTGCTCGGCGATGCCCCAGACACGATCGACCACGTCGGCCGCGGCCACCTGCGAGAACTGCTCCTTCGGAATCACCAGGTCCTTTCCGCCCACCATGTCAAAGAGCACGGCGAACAGCGGGCGCGGCCCGATCTGGTGGCGGGCGTAGTACTCCGCCCCGATGAGCACGTCAACTCGCGGCGGGCCGAAGCTGCCGAAATCCTCGCCATCGACGAAGAGCAGGTCCACCCCGAGGCCGGGCCGGTTCTTCTTGAGGGCGTCCATGACGCCGAGCAGGATCGCGACCCCCGAGCCGCCATCGTTGGCTCCCGGCACCGCGCTGACGGTGTCCTTGGAATCGTTGCTGGCATGCGGCCTGGTATCCCAATGCGCCAGATAGAGGACCCGGTCGGTGGCCGCAGGATTGATCCGGGCCATGAGGTTGATCATCTCGACCGAGTCGCCCTTGGCGGTGCGATGCCACCACCGCTGCGTCACCACGGTGTCGGCGCGACCACGCGACATCGAGTCGAGCCAGGCCGCCGCCCGGGTGTGTCCCGGCGTCCCGGGGATGCGCGGCCCGAATCCGACCTGGGTGACGATATACGCCATGGCCCGCGTCCCGTCGAATTCCTTGGCCGCGGGGGCGGGGTTTCCCGCGGCGCAGGCGGAGAGCAGCGCGGCAGCCGCGGCGAGGCGTCGGGTGGTTGGCATTCACATCCCCAGGAAATTGAGCGGCACGGTGAACTGCACGCCGATGGTCACATTCGAAGTCTTGCGCTGCAGGTTGCGAACATCCTGGAGCACCCAGCTGAACTGCAGCGAGGTTTGCAGCGCCGTGGCCAGGTCCGCACTGAAGCTGCCCTGGACATCGAGCCGGTGGATGTCGGAATATGGCACGCACAGCGAATCGCCGGAACGCTGGAGGCAGGTCACCGCCGCGCTCTGCCCCACGCCCAGCCGGCTGGTCAGGCTCCGCCGCAGCTTCGACACGCGCTGCGGTAGCCGGGTGATCCACGTCAGTTCTGCGGCAAGGTCATCATTGGTGCCATGGGTGGTATTGCCGTTGGCGATCGCATTGGACCGGTCGATGCGTCCCCGCAACGTCACGCTGACGTTGTTCCGGAAGGACAGCGTGAGCATCGGCGTGGTGGTATAGGTGGTACTCTCGATGATGGTCGAATCGCCGGTCTCGGCCGGAGTGATCGAGGAGGCCACTTGCTTCTGCAGCTGCAGGTTGGAGCTGAGGAAGGTGAGCGGCCCGCTGTTGAACGGCCGAGTCCAGAAGATCGACCCACCTGGCGATGTCTGGTGCGTGGTGGTGACCATGAAGCTGGAGGAGATGTTGCGCTGGTACCGCTCAAAGTCGGTCAGGTTGTAGTTGAACGCCGCTCCGAAGCCACCGGGCAGGTCGAGCGAGGCGTTGGCGCTGTTCTGCAGGGATCGCACTGCGCCGACCGCCCGTTGGCCATCGCGGGCGAGGAAGGCGTCGAAGCTGCCCAGCCCCATCTGGTATCCCAGCCCGGGGTTGAACGTCGCCAGGTCGAAGGTGGATTGCAGTGACCGCGTGCGGGAAAACTGGATTGGACGCAGCCGCTGCAGTGTCGTCGTCACCCGGCTCGAATCACCGAAAAGACTCTGAATCAGGAACGCCGGGTCGATATTCAGCCCGAACTCCACCTGTCGTGAGTTATTGAGTGTCTGGGGCAGGATGTAGGCACCAGCGGTATCACCCACCACGCGCACCGGATTGCGACTGGTCAGCGACCGCGACAGCACGAATCCGGTCGAGACCAGTACTCGCGGATGGAGCCAGCGTGACACCGCGGGGGCCAGCTGGATCCGGTTGCTGAAGGTGCGATCACGCTCGACCCCGGCATCGACGCCGAGAAACGCGTGGCGCGAGGCCCCCACCAGGCGCCCGAGCACGGTGGTATCGGCATAATGGCGCAGGTCGCGGTTGCTCTGCCAGTCGGAGGATGCGCTGATGAAGCCCAGCGGTTGCCAGGTGAGCGAGGCCCCGTTGCGCCAGAGATACTGCTCGTTGGTGAGCGGCCGGAGGATGGTGTCGGCCAGCCGCTCGATCGGCACGGCATACGAGGTGAAATCACCGATGGAGTGTGACAGGCTGCTGGCAAAGCGCAGCGAAGTCGGCAGCAGCGCCAGCCGGCTGCCCAGCAGGCTCTTGCCCCCTTCGCTCACCTGGAACCAGTTCGGCAGGCGCTTGACGAGCGGGCCAAGTCCCAGCGACCGGCCGCGGCGCGGAATGGGAAGGAAGTACCCGATGTTGGTGTTCCACGACGATGCGCTCGCCCGGCTCAGTTCGGTCAGCGCGTTGGAGGCGGTGCCGTTGGCCGTGAAGGTCAGCGGATTGTAGAGGTACCGCTGCAGCAGCGAGGAGCGGGCGACCGCCGTGCGCTGAATGCTGAGGCTCCACTGCGTCGAGGCGTCGCTCGGGCGCCGGAATCCGGCCAGGGCGCTGCTGGTGACGTCCGACCCGGTCAGCAGCACGGGATCCGCCCGGCCGGTGGTGCGGGAGATCGAAAAAGGAATGCCGAGACCGAGCGACTGCGGCAGGAAGCGGTCGACGTGGATGGTGCTCGCCATCGCGACCGTGCGGGTCCCGCGATAGGTCGGCGTCTGGCCGATCTGCCGGAAGTTGGGATCCTGCGAGAGATAGGTGAGGTCGAGCGTGACGACATCACTGGCGGCGACGCGCGCCGAGAGGGCGCCGGCCACTCCCGTCGCCGAGACCGGGGCGTCGAGCCGGATATCATCGACCCACAACTCCGTTGATCCGATCGCACCACCAGGGCCGGCGGAGTTCAACATGCCGGCCGCCACTTCCTGCACCGCCACCAGGTTGGGTGGGTTGACGTGGGGGTCGCGAACTTGCACGACGTAGCCACTGTCACAGGCCACGAAGGCCGTCGGATCGCCCGCGCCACAGGCCTCAGCTCCGCTTGGCGCCTCGTTGCGATACACCCGCAGCTCGATCTCGGTGCGCAAGCGCCGCCAGGTGTCCAGATTCACCACCAATTCCTGGTCCCAGTTCAGGGAACTGGCTGGCGCCTGGTACATGTAGAAGTTGAAGGCGTCGCTGCCCACCTTCACGTAGGCACGCAACGGTCCGTTGTCCCATCCCGGCCCGTGCCCCCGCACCCAGACCCGGAGTTGCCGGTAGGCCTGAAGGTTCTGCGAGCCGGCCGTGAGACGCGTGTATCCCTCGGCGCGCTGGCCGCCATTGAGCGTAGTGGCGGCGATGCGCAGCGACTTCTCATTGACTTGCTGGGCCGCCTGCCCCGGGTCGGTGGAGACGTTGGCCGGCACCTGGGCCACGCCCGGCGGCGGCGTATATCCAACCTCGATGTCCTGGGTGCTGATGGAACTGACGGTGACCGATCCCTGGGACCCGGCCGTCGAGCCGGAAATGCCGTCGATCGGCGCGGGGGCCCGGGCAATCCATGGGGCACCGGTGAGGCGCAGCATCGCAAAGGCGAACCGAATTACCGGATCATCGCCGCCATTGTCGGTGGGGGTGAGGATCGCGACCCGCATCTCCTTGACCAGGCGCATGTTCGGGTTGCCGATCGTCGCGGTGGGCGTGCGGAGGGGCACGCGATAGAGGGTCCAGCGCGAGGTCTTCCCCCTCGAGTCGGTGACCGTGCGGGAGCGAACCCGGAACGCGGTATCACTGAGATCAACGACATACCGGAAGACATCGTCGTTGGGACCCTGGGCATCGAGCACCAGGTCGCCATCGAGGTCCTCTCCGTCGGGGATCGCCCCGTTGCCCACAGTGCACCGCGACCCGAGGTCGCCCCAGGGGTAGAGCGACACGTCGCTCGACAAGGTCCGCTGGCAGAGCTTCGGTCGACGGATGACCACACCGCCCGGGCCGATCACCGAGTCGGGACGGTCCGCCAGGATGCCAGTGTCATCCGACAGCGCGTTCCAGGTGCCGAAGTCGGTGCGCTCGGTATCGAGGCGGCCGCGCCCGACATACTGGCGACCGGTCCAGACCGAGTCGGTTCCGTGGACGCTGAGGGTTTCGGGCGCAAACGACAGCGCGTCCTCACTCACCTTGCCGATGTCGAACACCATTCGGGTGTGGTTGACTTCGAGTGCGCCGGTCCCGCCGTCGGTGCCCTCGAACAACCAGAACTCGATCGCCGAGTTGCGGGTCAGGTCGATGCCGCTCGGCGAGAGTGACGTCTGCATGGTGCGCCAACGCGGGGCGAACGGTCGCTTCGGCAGGGTCCAGTTGGCGTGGTTGCTGGTGCCGGCCAGGAGACCGCCCGCCGTGTCGGCGTGCAGGGTCATGAACAGGACCGGAGCCGCCGTGCGCGCCACCGAGCTGGTGAGCTTGATGGTCGTGTCGATGTCCTGGGGCGACAGCTGGATCGGCTTGTTGTTGGCATCCGGCACGTAGCTCTGCCAGATCAGCTGCACGGCATCGGCGGGATTGAAGCCGTTCGCAAATCCGGCCACCGACCCGAGACCGAGCGCATTGGTGGGCACCGAGCCCGGCACCCAGCTGGTCTCGAACATCGGGATGTCGAGCGCACCATCGTTCTCGAATTCCTCGAGGTACGCGGAACCCGAGCGGTTCGGGTTCGGCCGCGACACCGCCAGCTCCCCCTGCAGCGAGAGCGACGAGGGGGCGGTCGATCGCCGGGTGGTAATGCCGTTGATCCATCGCGTCAGGATCGGGAGATTGAAGTCCTCGCGGCCGGTGATGCCCGTCATCAGCGAGGAGCGCGGCTCATAGCCGAGGAAGGGGCGATTGAAGGCGGTCGCCTCGGCCTGGTAGAGCCCCGCGGCCGAGAGTTCGCCGTAGCGGTTCTTCCAGGTCGCGGTGATGCCGGCGATCGACGTTGGCGCCACCGCGAAGAAGCCCTTCTGCTCGAACTTCGCGGTCACCGTCGCCACGCCCCGACCGAGGAGGCCGATCGGATCCAGAAAGAGCACCTTGCCGGTGTTGTAGTCGATCTGGTAGTCGACGCCCTTCCGCCGCAGCACGTCGTTGACGTAGATCTGCTCGCTCCCCTCCTTGATCTGCGAGGCATCGAGGGAGATCCCGTTGCGATTCCCCATGCTGGCCGCCTCGTAGTGGAGGTTCAGCGCGAAGGTGGACGGCGGGCCCTCGGTAAAGAGGAGGTATTCGGGCGTGCGATACAGCGAATCGGCCCGGACGTTCGTGGACAGCCGGACCGGATCGGCGAAGGGCTTGGCGTTGGGGAAGACGATGTAGACATCCTCGACCACCTGGTCGGCGCCGGGATCGCGCTTGCGCGGAAAGAGCCGGTTCTCGCCGTCGAAAGTCGCCTGGTCGCTTGGCAAGGCCAGGCCGAGCAGCGACAGGTAGGTACCGGTGCCCCCCTCGGGCCGCTCGGAGCGCGCCACCGTGATCGCGAGCGTGACCGACCCGCGGGTCAGGTCCTTCCCGGCGACGTGATACACCTGCCGCATCGCGTAGCGGAAGGTGCCCGACGCCGGGCCGCGGTTGGGATACTTGATGAGCAGCAGCGTGTCGCCACGCGCCGGGTCGTCGGTGGCCGGGAAGGTGCCGACCTTCGTTCCGCCGGCCGTCTTGTAGCTCACCGCCAGGAAGTCATTGGGATCGAGCTGGGCGCGCAGCACCAGCCAGAGGCCTGACGGATCCACCCAGTAGTCATAGTTGGGCTTGAGGAGCGCCCAGCGCAGCGGACCAACCGATTCGGTGCCGTTGACGCCACGGGCCGTGATGCCGTTGGCGTTCGGGTTGCCGGGATTGTTCACCGAGGCTGAGGTATAGCGATAGACGCGCACCTGACCGGTCGGCTGCTGGGCCGGTGCCAGCGACACGCCGTTCAGGTTGAGGATATCGACGTTGGGAAATCCCGGGATGATCTCCGGATCCACCAGCCAGAAGAACTTCCCCGACTGGAACTCGAGGTCGCGGGACACGCGATCCTGTGGCTGGGTGGACTGGTCGCCGATCCGGAAGGTCCGGGTATTCATGGTGCTGCCCTTCTGCGACGCGGCGATCGCCTCGAAGCGGAAGGGACCCAGCTCGAACTTGGTGTCGATGCCAAAGTTGTTGGTGGGGATGGCGGCCGTCAGGAAGCGCGACGGCGGGGCGCGAAACTGGACCGACCCGACATTCACTTCCTGGACGACCTCGTCGGGAAGTCCCTTGTAGTAGGCCTGGATCAGGTTGTTGTTGCCGAAGTCACGCCGGGTATCGAGGTCAATATTGATATGGACCCGCTGCCCGATGACACCGGTGGCGCCGAGCATCAAGGTGTTGTCGATCTTCGGCGGCGTGAAGCCGCCGGTACAACCGGACAACGGATTCTGGACCAGGTCCGGCGTGCAGGCCAGGTTGCGCTGGCGCGACGTGCTGATGTCGAAGCCGAGCGACGATCGCTCATCGAACCGGAAATCGGCGGTGGTGGCGGAGAGGCCGAACAGGCCGCGCCGCTTGACGGCCCCCGCCTCGCCCTCGACCAGATCCGCAGCCGTTCGCAACAGGTGGGCCCGCAGGGCATCGTCCCGCCGGGCGGCGATCAGGGCGGCGATCGCCTCGTCAAAGGCCATCGAGGCGGCCCTTGGGCGCGGCATGATGCCGGTCACCCAGGGCCACCGCATCACCGTCGGCAGGCGGGAGTGCCCGACATCAGAATCGGCGGCGGGGAGCCTGAAGTGGGCGTATTCGTGGACCGTATCCGATGACGCGGCGGGCGCTCCGGTCACGGGGACCTGGGCGCCGGCGGCGATCGGCGCGAGACCGATCGCAAGGGCGAGAACGACGCGGCGGATGGTCACGATGTCCGGTGTGGGCGATTAGCTTCTTAGGCCAGAAGCTGGAAAACTAGGCCCTTCCCTTGGAAACCCACAACCGGAGCTCGGCACCCCGCCCATGCGACTGGTTTCCCGCCACATCCTGCGTGCGCTCGCCGCCCCGTTTGTCTGGGGACTGGTGGCCCTCACGGGATTGTTGCTGCTGCAGCAGCTGGCGCCGTTGATCGACCGGTTCGGTGGCCGGGGCCTGGGAGCGGCGATCATCGGGGAGGCCTTCGTGCTGACCCTGCCGGCCCTGCTGACGCTGTCCCTGCCGATGGCCGTGCTGGTCGCGACACTCTATGGCTACAGCCAGATGGCCGGCGACCTGGAACTCGTCGCGATGTACGCCAATGGAATCTCGGTCTGGCGCATGGCCCGGCCGGCCCTGATCGCGGCGATCGTCGTCGCCACCGGCAACTTCTTTCTCTACGACCAGCTCGTCCCGCGCAGCAACACCCGGTACAGCCAGTTGCAGAGTGCGGTCTTCCGAAAGAGCCCCACCCTCTCCTTCCAGCCCGGCGTGATGAACCCGATCACCTCCTACGTGCTGCAGGCCAGGACGATCGATCCGGAGACGAGTGCCATGACCGAGGTCACCATCTACGATCTCCGGGAATACGGGACCACGAGGATCATCCACGCCGACAGCGGGGGGATGGTCCAGTCGGAATCCGGCGTCGACCTGATGGTCGACCTGTATCATGGCACCATCGACGAGTTCAAGCGGGCCGAGAAGAATCGCTTCATGCGGACCACGTTCGTGCACAACCGGCTGCGCATCCGTGATGTCACGAACCAGCTCAACCTGGCCACCGGCGGTATCTCCCGCGGCGACCGCGACATGACGGGCTGCGAGCTGCTCGACCAGACGCAGGAACAGGAGTGGTATGCGGGCGTGCAGAAGCGCGACATCGAGCATGTCACCCGGCGCGACCTCCGCTCGCTCCTTGGCTTGCCGTTGCTCCAGACCCCGTCCGCGCAAATGCTGCCGAAGTATCCGCCGCATTGCGGCAAGGGCTACCTCCGCTTCGAGAAGTGGATTCGGACGTTGGTGCTCCCCGCCGGACTCCAGGCCCAGGAGCCGCCCCGACCAGTTCCGCCGCAGGCCCAGCAACCCGCCGGGACGCCGGGAGACAGCAAGGTGTGGACCGGGGCCGACCGGGCCACTGGGGGCGTCGAACCGGTCCTGGTGCCGCAGGATGGGCTGCGCGGACCGGAACCCCTGGTGGCCCGGCGTTTCGAGGTCGAGCCCCAGCTCCAGACATTGCTGAACTACGAGCAGAACGTGATGCGCTATCGCGTCGAATACCACAAGAAGTTCGCCATCCCGCTGGCGTCCTTCTGCTTCGTGCTGCTGGGCATGGCGCTCGCCCTGAAGTATCCGCGCAGCGGCATCGGCCTGGTGATCGGCGCGAGCATGGTGATCTTTCTCGGCTTCTACATCCTGCTGATCGGCGGCGAGAACCTCGCGAAGAAGGGGTATCTCTCCCCCGAAGTGGCGATCCACGGACCGCTGGTCCTGTTGACGCTGCTCGGGCTGCTGGCCGTGCGCTCGGCCAACCGAGAAATGGGCACGGCACGCACCGCAGGAATCTTCGGTGCCCTGGTCGAGTCCTTCGACCGATTCCGCCGGCAGGAACCATGAAGGTCCTTGGCGTGCTCGACCGGTATGTCCTGCGACAATGGCTGGGCACCTTCGTGCTCTCGGCCCTCGGGCTTCCCGCCGTCGCGATCCTGATCGACCTGGCGGAGCGCTTCGACAAGCCGGTGTCGATTCCGGACATTCTCATCGGGCAGCTGTACTACTTCCCCAACAAGACCGCGATGATGCTGCCGGCCGCGGTGCTGTTCGCGACCGTGTTCACGCTCAATGCGCTCGGGCGCAACAGCGAATTGACGGCGGTCAAGGCCGGCGGCGTCTCCTTCTTCCGGCTGATCGCGCCGATGATGGTGCTGGCCGGTCTCTCGGTGCCGCTCGACTATGGCCTGCAGGAACTGTCGTCGTTCACGACGCTCCAGGAGAAGATCTACCACAAGGAGCGCAACGGCGCCGACGCCCAGACCCGGGTGGTGTTCGGCTACGCCTCGCCTTCCGGCTGGAACTGGGCCATCAAGACGCTCGATCAGCCGAGGCGGATGATGGCCGAGCCCGTGATGGAGCAGGTCGCGGCGGGGCCACGCGGACGCTGGATCGTGAGCGCCGACAGTGCCCAGTGGTTTCCGCGTCCGGGGCGCTGGGTGCTGTACCACGGGGCGAGCATGGTCGTGCCGGACAGCGGGGTGCCGATCATGTTCGAGTTCCAGACCATGCGACACCGCGCCTTCACCGACCTGCCCTCGGCGATGATGGACGAGGGGCTCAAGGCCGACGAGATGACGTATCCCCAGCTGAAACAGTATCTCGCCAACCTGAAGCTCTCGGGCAATGAGCCGGGCATGCTCGCCGTTGACCTGCCGCTCAAGTTCGCGGTGCCGCTGGCGTGCCTGGTCGTGGCGATGTTCGGTGCGCCGCTGGCGGTGACCAACCCCCGGGCCGGCGCTGCGCTCGGCCTCGCGATCGCCCTGGGTACCACGCTGATTTACCTGACCGGCATCCAGATCATGAAGGCCGTCGGCGGCAAGGCGCTCGTCGCACCGTGGTTCGCCGCCTGGTCGATGAATATCGTGTTCCTGATCGTGGCGGTGATCCTGCTGCGGCGAGTGCGGTCGTAGCGGGCACCGGACCTACGTCACCCTGAGCAACGCGAAGGGGATGCGTGGTCGCACTTCGCCGAAGGGCCGCCACGCAGGTCCTTCGCTTCGCTCAGGACGACTCCTCACCGCCACCACCACCGTCCCTCCCTCCCGCCAAAGCGGATTGCCCGCCTCAATCCACCCCACCGACCGCGCCGACCGCGCCACCTCCCGCTCGAGTGCGTGTGCGACGGCCAGGCCAGCCACCAAAGGCGGTGCGGAGTGGCGGAGGAGCAGCAGCAGCCGCACTTCCGAGCCGATGAACCACAGGCGATGAAACACCACCGCAGGCCATTGGCGAGACGTTGCGAGGACTTGCCCGTGGAGCCAGCGCCCGAACGGCGACGCCAACGTGGGCATCTCACCCCGCGTCAGGGACGGCGCGGCGGGTGAAAGGGTGAGGCACAGCAGGGCGCGAGACGGCATCGGGACTCCCGGAGAGGAGGACCCTCGCACGCTACCCGGCCCCGCTCAACCAATCGTCAACGACGCGCCAGTGCCGCAACGCACGACGCCCCGAGGCAACTGCCCCGGGGCGTCGTCGTCAGGCACGCGGTGGACTGCTCAGTAGGCGTAGCGCAGCGACAGCTGCCCCT
Source organism: Gemmatimonadota bacterium (assembly GCA_025361465.1). Lineage (GTDB taxonomy): Bacteria > Gemmatimonadota > Gemmatimonadetes > Gemmatimonadales > GWC2-71-9 > Palsa-1233. Next base: position 1,477 of record JANYAG010000015.1, on the reverse strand, counting down.
GCCAGTAGCTCGCCGTGTTCAGCTGCGTCGGGAACCGGCCATTGTACGTGCCCAGCAGCGGGTTGAAGGTGACGATCGGCTTGTTGTCGGCTGTCTTGCCCGTCACGGTCAGGGCGGTGACCTGCGGGAACCGGTTGTTCTGCCGGTACTGGCCCCAGTCGCTGTTGAGGAAGTTGAGGAAGTTGTAGATGTCGGCCTGCACCGTGAGCTTGTGCCCGCGGGTCGCCGGCAGCGACTGACGAATCGAGAAGTCCAGCTGATTGAACCAGGGGTTCCGGCAACTGTCACGCTTCATGATATGGCCGGCCTGCGACTTCATGCAGGGCAGCCCGTCCATCAAGTTGTTGAACATCACCTTCTGCGAGTCGATCGAGACGGCGCCGTTGACCGCGAAGTTCATCTCCGCCGCGGAGGAGGGGATGTAGATCGGGTCGTTGGTGGTGACGCCATCGGCGTTTACGTCGCCACGGCTCGACGAGCCACCGTAGGTGTAGGTGAACGTGGTCCCCGACTGCCCCTGGTAGAAGAAGGAGACGTCGGTGGGGTAGTTCTTCCACGGCGCCGTCCAGGAGACTGAGGCCGTGATGCGGTGCGGCCGATCGAACGCCGAGGGATCAACGTTCTGGTCGAACTGGTTGCCCGACAGCGTGCGCTGGTTCCGGAAGTTCGACGACGCCACCGAGGATGTGAAATCGGCCACCGAGTACGATCGCCCGTAGGTGTAGAAGGCGTTTGCGTCGAAGGAGCCGGCGAAGCGCTTCTTCAGACCAGCGGAGATGCTGTAGGTGTAGTCACCCTTCGAATTTTGCAGGTCGTACACTTCCTTGTACTTGGTGTTCTTGAACGCCTGGGTCGGGATCCCCGTCGTGGCGGCGAGGGTACCGTACATCACGCGCCCGGCGTAATCGGTGCCGACCGGATCGGCGAGGGCCAGGTTGACCATGAACGGCTGCTTGAGCGAGTAGCTGTACAGCCCGTCCAGCGACGCGGTGAACCCGTGCCCGAGCTGCTGATCCACGCCCAGGGTGGCCCGCATGAGCTGCGTCTGCTTGTACGCCGGGTCGATCGTGTTCACGGCGCCGGGAATCGTCAGGGCCGTTCCGCATCCCTGGGGCGGGTTCGCCGCGTTCGCCGCGTTGAAGGCCGGCGCGGCCGGCCGGCCGGACAGGCCGTCGCAGGTGACCTGCGAGACGCCGTTGATACCGTTGGTCGTGTAGAGGTTCGACAGCCAGACGTAGGGCGGCGTGCCGGCGAAGAGGCCGGCACCACCACGGACCTGCGTCTTGTTGGCTCCCTTGACGTCCCAATTGAATCCGAGCCGCGGGTTGAAGGTCCAGTTGCTCGGGATCTCCGCGGTCTTGCGGCCGAAATACGCATCCACGCTGTCGTTGGCAGTCGGCTTGTCCAGCATGACCGGCGCCTCGCCACGGAGGCCGTAGGTCAGCGTCAGGTTCTGGTTGATCGACCACTGGTCCTG
>JANYAG010000010.1 GCA_025361465.1 Gemmatimonadota bacterium | reverse complement strand
TTAGCGCGCAGTACCTCTCCGGCGTGACGATCAATTACGTCACCGCGATGCAGGGCAGTGGCTTCACCTTCAACAATCCCAACGCCACGGGCGGTTGCGGGTGCGGGAGCAGCTTCAACGCCTGATCGTCAATGGTGAATGGTGAGGTGTGACTGGTGAATCGTGGGGGCCCCCGTCCGGGGCCCCTTGTGTTTTTCACGGGCATGGCGAGGTTGGAACGGTTGGCCGTCACCGTTGACCACTCACACCAACCACCCGCGGCTAAGAATCCTTGACCCCACTCGATCTCGCCGTCATCATCGTCTATTTCCTGGTGACCCTCGGTCTCGGCCTCTGGTTCTCGAGGTCGCAGCGGTCCTCCAGTGACTACTTCCTTGGCGCGCGTGACCTGCCGGCGTGGGGCGTGCTGCTCTCCATCGTGGCCACCGAGACCAGCGCCGTCACGGTGATTTCGATCCCCGGCGTCGGCGCGCGGGGCGACCTCACTTTCCTGCAACTTCCGATCGGGTACCTCTTCGGCCGCATCGGCGTCGCCCTCTGGCTGCTCCCGGGTTATTTCCGCGGCGACCAGGAGACCGCCTATGCCAGGCTCGAGCATCGTTTTGGCGCGACGACTCGGCGATTGCTGTCGATCGTCTTCCTGATCACCCGCTTCCTGGGCGATGGGGTCCGGGTGTTCGCGGGGTCCATTCCGCTGGCCCTGCTGACTGGCTGGAGCGTGCCCACTTCGATCCTGGTGCTGGGGGTGGTGACGCTGATTTACACCTGGGCGGGGGGCATCAAGGCCGTCATCTGGGCCGATGTCGTCCAGTGGCTGGTGTATGTCACCGGCGGCCTCGTGACGCTGTTCACCGCCTGGCAGCTGGCGGGTGGTCCAGCCCATGCCCTCGGCATCGCCCAGGCAGCGGGCAAGCTGCGCGTCTTCGACTTCCATCTCTCGCTTACGACGCCCTACACCTTCCTCGGCGGGCTGATCGGCGGCGCCCTGCTGTCCGGCGCATCGCACGGCACCGATCACCTGATCGTCCAGCGATTGCTGGCGACCCGCTCGCTCCGTGATGCGCGCCGTGCCCTGGTCGGATCGGGCGTGGTGATCATCTTCCAATTTCTGCTCTTCCTGATGATCGGCATCGCCATCTGGTCGGCAGGCCTCGCGCCCGATGCCATGCCGTCCGATCGGATCTTCTCGAACTTTGTCCTGCACCATCTGCCCTCGGGAATCGCGGGGCTGCTGATCGCCGGAGTGCTCGCGGCATCGATGGGGACGCACTCGTCGAGTATCAGCGCCATGTCATCATCGCTCACCCACGATCTCTACGCATCATTCACGGGCACCACCGACCCCGCCAAGCTGCTCCGCGTCGGGCGGGCGATGTCGCTGGTGTGGGGCGTTGCGTTGCTCGGCGCGGCCTTGGCCTTCAACGTGCTCTCGGCGGGGAACAACACCCCCGTGGTCGTGCTGGCCCTCTCGATCGCCTCGGTGACTTACGGAGCCCTGCTCGGCACCTACATGCTCGCCGGTGCCGGCCCCGGTGTGGCCGGCAAGGATGTTATCCGCGGCGCGGCGACGACGGTGGCCGTCATGCTGGTGACGATCTTTGCCGCGCACCTCGCCACGGCGGGACTTGGTTTCCTGCGTCCGCTCGGGCAGCTGGCGTGGCCCTGGTACGTTCCGATGGGGACCGCCATTACGTTGATCGTCGGCTGGTGCTCGAGTCGCCTCAGGCCGGCGGAGCCCGAATCGCAATGATTGTCCTTGGAGCTGATGTCGGTGGTACCTCGTCGCGCGTGGCCCTCTTCCGCGACGGCACCGAACGCGGCCGGGTCGAGGGCCCGGGCGGACCGATGCGCGCTGGCGAAGCCGAACGGCTGGCGTCACAACTCGCCGCACTCGCGCGACAACTTCTCCAGCGGATCAAGGCGACGCGCGCCGACACGATGGTCGTCGGTGCCGCCGGGGCTGGCCGCGACCTCGAACGGGATGAACTTCAGGCCGCGGTGGCTCGACAGCGCTTGGCCTGGCGTACCATTGTCACCACCGACGCGGAGCTCGCCTGTGCGGCAGCCTTCGGCGGCGGGCCCGGGATCCTGCTGATCGCGGGCACCGGCAGCATTGCTCTGGCACGCGGCGCCGACGGTCCGCTTCGGCGGGTCGGCGGCCTCGGCTGGCGCATGGGAGACTTCGGTTCGGGGTACTGGATCGGCCGCCGAGCCCTCGAGGCGGTCGGCGCGATGCACGACGGCCTCGGCCCGGTCACGCACCTGGCTGAGGCGCTCTGCACCGCTGCGCGGGTGCCCGGGATTGCCGGCTTGGTGCGTTGGTCGGTCAAGGCCACCGTGGCGGAAGTGGCTTCGTTGACGCCGGCCGTACTCGATTGCGCGGAGGATGGCGATGCCGTGGCCACCGCGCTGCGCGACGCTGCCATCGAGCACCTGGCCGAGCTCGCCCTCGCGGCGGGAGCCCGTCACGCCCCAGTAGCGCTCTCCGGGGGATTGCTGAGCCATAATCGTTCGTTTCGCGATCGGCTGACCGCAGCACTCGAAAGGGGACCTGGTGTGTCGGTGTTACGCCGGACGATCGATCCCTGCCGAGGAGCGCCCGTTCTGGCACAGGAGTCCGTCGCTGTTTCTCGCACAGAACGCGAGGGCGATTAACGATCGACCTCGACTGGCGTCATCATGCCGAACGACCGAGGTCCAACGTCGCCGCGGGTGGCGACGTATCTACCGACAAGGACTGACGTCTCCAGGAGGATTTGATGCGTTACTTCATGACGGCAATTGCAGCACTTTCGCTGGGTGCACTTCCGATGACCGCCCAGGTCCCGGCCCGGCCAGCCCCGCCAACACCTCCGGCGCAACCCGCCGGTCCACCGGCGCCACTCACCGAACCGCAGCGCCAGCAGCATCAGGCCATTCGTGAGAAGTACGCCAAGGAGTTCCAGGCCCATCGCGACGCGATGCAGGCCCTGAACGAGAAGATGCGCGCCGAGATCGAGGCGACCCTCACTCCCGAGCAGCGCCAGGCCATGCAGCAAGGTGCTGGTCGCCGGATGGGGATGGGCCAAGGTGGCGGTCGTGGGCCGGGGATGGGCCAGGGTGGTGGCCAGCCGCAACAGCGGATGATGCTCTGGAACCGCGCCGACCGCGCCGCACGACAGATCATCATGATGCGGAATCGAATGGCCATGCGGGCCATGATGCACGGACAGGGTATGGGACAGTTGGGTCAGCCCGGCATGATGGGTGGCCGTGGTGGGATGATGGGCCAAGGCGGCATGATGGGTGGCCAGATGGGTCAGGGTGACATGATGGGCAGGATGGGTCAGGGCGGCATGATGGGTGGCCAGATGAAGCACGGCGACACCATGGGCGACATGGCGCCGAAACCGTCTTCACCCAAGGTCGTCAAGCCGGCTCCCGCCAAGGCGCCGCCCCCTCCGCCGGTCCCGGCGAAGAAGCCCCCCACCAGTGGTGGCGGTGTCTGACGGTTGACGCCGGACAGCAGGACAAGCGAAGCGGGAGGGCCAATGGTTGGCGCCTCCCGCTTCTCGTTCCTTCCCTCGCGCTTGTCGCTTCTCCCCTCGCGCTACTACTCCAGCACGTCGGTCACCACTTCCTTGCCGGTCCGCAGCACCGAATGGCGGTAGCCATAGAAGACGTAGATCACCACACCGATCAGCAGCCACCAGCCGAACCGCTCCCAGGCAAGCCCCGGGAGGCCGAACATCGTGACGATGCAGAGCGCGGCGCCGAGGATGCCGACCAGATGGACGAACGGCACGCGGAAGGGACGCGGTCGATCGGGCTCGGTGTGCCGGAGCACAATGACACCGATACACACCAGGACGAACGCGAAGAGGGTGCCGATGTTGGTGAGATCGTACGTCTCCCCGGCGTCGCCAATCAGCGCCCAGAACGCCACAAAAAGCCCGGTGACGAGCGTGGTGACATGCGGGATGCGATGCTTGGGGTGCAGTTTCGCTGCCCACTTCGGGAGCAGGCCATCTCGCGCCATGGAGAAGAAGATCCGCGGCTGGCC
>JANYAG010000362.1 GCA_025361465.1 Gemmatimonadota bacterium | reverse complement strand
AGCCAGTCGGTGAAGCCGTGGGTGAGCTCGATGGTCTCATGGAGGGCATGATTCGACGGGAGGACCCCATTCAGCACGGCCGTGCTGCCCCGGCCGGTGAAGTTGCTGTGGAGCTCGAGCATGGTCACGCCCCGGGGCACCGTGGTGCCGGGGTAGACCTGGATCTCGAAGTTGGTCTGGGCCACGGCCGGCGCCGCGGCCATCGTGAGCAACCCGGACAGACCACCGACCACCATCATCACCGACACCTTCATGCCTGCCCCAGAGCGAGGGGGGATGCAGTGAGGGCCCGATCGCGGTCGGGCCCTGCAGGCACCAGAAACACCGGCGTGGTGCTACGCCGTAAACACCGGCTTCCCGAGCACCTTCATCCGGGGACGGACGCCGAGCCCGGGTTTCCGCGAGGCGGCGAGGCGGCCCTGTTTCCGCAGCGGGGCGCCATCGGTGAACGCCACCGTCACGTAGGAGTTGAAGTCGGTCGCGGAAAAGAGGAAGCGCTCGGGCGTGCTGTGGGCCAGGTGCGCGATCGCGGCCGTGATGATGTCGCCGCCCCAGGTGTCCTCGATCGTCATCGCGATGCCGAGCGAGACGCAGAGGTCACGGATCTGCCGGGCCTTGGTGAGCCCGCCCACCTTGGAGATCTTGAGGTTGATGACATCCATCGCCTGATCGGCCACACCGCGCACGACGGCGTCCAGTCCGTCGATCACTTCATCGAGGATGAACGGCCGGTCGGTGTGCCGGCGAACGGCAAGGCACTGTTCGTACGTTGCACAGGGTTGTTCGATGTACACATCCACGTCGCGAACCGCGTGGGCGACACGCACGGCCGCGTGTTGCGTCCAGCCGGTATTGGCGTCGGCAATCAGCACATCGCCCTGCTCGAGCACGGCGGCCGCGGCCCGGATGCGTGCGATGTCCGTGTCGGGATCGCCGCCGACCTTGAGCTGGAACTTTCGGTATCCCTCCCTGCGGTACCGCGCGATCTTCCTGGCCATCTGCGCCGGGGTCTCCTGGGAGATGGCCCGGTACAGGGCGAAGGTGTCCCCGACGTGTCCCCCCATGAGGGTCGCCACCGGCAGCCCGCTGGCCTGGCCGAGCAGGTCCCAGCACGCCATGTCGATCGCCGACTTCACGTAGGGGTGCCCGCGCATCGCGGCATCCATCTGCTCGTTGAGCCGCCCCAGGGCCAGCGGGTCGCTGCCGATCAGCTGCGGCGCGAGTTCGGCGATCCCGGTCCGCGCCCCGCGGGCATAGGCGGGGAGATAAGCCGGACCCAGCGGGCAGACTTCGCCCCAGCCGGTGAGGCCGTCATCGGTGTCCACCGCGACCACGGTCGAATCGAACACCGACACCGCATTGCCGCCGGACCACTTGTAGCTCCCCTCATGCAGCGGCAGGTCCACCTGATACACCCGGATGCCGGTGATCTTCATGCCGTCGTGCTCCCGGTCTCGCGCGATGCCATCCAGAGCGTCGCCGACGTGTACAGCAGGACGCCGACGACAATCCACTTCACGGTATTGAGGTCCAGCGATTTCACCAGAAAGGCCGCCACGAACACACCGGGCACCCCGCCGATCGCCATCCCCACCACGGTGCGCCGATCGAAGCGTCCGGCGCGGTAGAACCGCACTGCTGCGGCAGGCAGGATCAGCGAAGCCGAGGCCGCCATGATGGGGAAGACCGCCTTCTGGTTCATGCCGAGCATGAAGGTGACGGCCATGGTCGGGGCATAATTCCCGATCCCGAGGCTGGTGAGCGATCCGATCACCACGGAAGCCACGACGCCAATCACCAGCGACAAGCCGGTCAGCCCTTTGGTTCCCTCGGTGAGGGAGAGATTCAGCAGCATGCGCACGGCCATGAACGCGGCCGTCACGATCAGCGCCACCGCCATCGCCCGCTGGATGGTGCGCCGCGGCCAACGCACCACGATGCCGGTGCCGAACCAGGCGCCCACGCCCCCTGCGAGCACCATGCTCACAATGGTGGGCACGTCAATCAGGCCACCGAGCAGGATGATGAAGATGATTGCCTCGGAGATGGTCGGAATGGCGTGGCCGACGTTCAATGTCCCCGGGATGTCCTCGTCATTCACCATCCGGAAGAGCCGCAGCACGGCGGTGGTGGTGGCGAACGACCCGATGCCGAGGGTGTCGAAGAAGTTGGCGCCGAAGCCGACACCGAGGAGGCCGGCCATGGGAATCCGGCGGGCAGGCGACGCGGGAGCCGCGGCGGGGCTGGTGGTCATCGAGGTTCCCTGGCGAAAGGACGGGAGGGTGGCGCAGCCTCAAGGATACTGCGGGCGTTGGGGATGGGGGAGGGGGCGGCAGGAGAAGGGAGAAGCGAGAAGCCGTGCCGTTCGGGAGAATCTCAACCCGAGGTACGACTTCTCGCCTCTCGCCGCTCGCCGCTCGCTTCTCGTCTTCTACTGCACCGCCTGCATCAGGTTGAAGATCGGCAGGTACATCGCCACGATCATCCCGCCGACGACCACGCCGAGGAAGAGGATCATGACCGGCTCCATCAGCGACAGCAGGCCGGAGACGGCGACGTCGACCTCGTCGTCGTAGAAGTCGGCGATCTTGCTGAGCATCTCGTCGAGGCCGCCGGTCTGTTCGCCGACGGCGATCATCGAGATCACCATCGGCGGGAAGACGCCTGACTTCTCCAGCGGCGCGGCGATCGTGTCGCCACCGGCGATCGACGACCGGGAGGCCATGATGGCGTCCTGGATGATGGTGTTGCCGGCGGTCTTGGCGGTGATCTCGAGGCCGTCGAGGATCGACACGCCCGAGGAAATCAGCGTCCCCAGCGTGCGGGTGAAGCGCGACACGGCCGACTTCCGCAGCACGTCGCCGAGAATCGGCATCCCGAGCATGAAGCCGTCAACCCGCCGCATCCCGCTCGGGGTGGCGTACCAGCGCTTGAAGGCAAAGGTCAGGAAGCCGACGCCAATCAGGATGGCGGGCCAGAAGCTCTTCAGGAAATCCGACATCCCCATCACGATGCGGGTCGGCAGCGGCAGCTCGGCATTGACCGACGCGAACATGTCACGGAACACCGGAATGACGAAGATGAGCAGGACGGTGATCGCCCCGATGGCCACGGTGAGGATGACGCCCGGGTAGATCATCGCGCTCTTCACCTTGCGCACGAGCTTGTCGTTCTTCTCCAGGAAGGTCGCCAGCCGCAGCAAGATGGTGTCGAGAATGCCGCCCGCTTCACCCGCGGCGACCATGTTCACGTACAACTGCGTGAACGCGGTCGGGTGCTTGGAGAAGGCGTCGGCGAGGGTATTGCCCGCCTCGACGTCGTACACGACGGCGCGCGTGACATCCTTGAGCTTCGGACTTTCGGTCTGGGCGGCGAGGATGTTCAGCGACTGCACCAGCGGCAGGCCGCTGTTGATCATCGTGGCGAATTGCCGGGTAAAGATGACGATGTCGCGCGTCTTGATCCCGCTGCCGGGCAGCGACAGCTTGATCTCCCGCGGGGCCTCGCGAAGCGACACCAGCAGCAGCCGGTTCTTCCGGAGGTATCCGACGACGTCATCCCGACCCGGTGCGTCGTAGGTTCCCTTCTGGATCACGCCGGTGGTGGCATTCTTTGCGGTGTACTCAAAGACGGGCATTCGTCCCTCCTGTCGGGAACCGGCACCAGCGCTCAGACAATCGCCTTGTCCTCGCTCGGTGTCTCGCCGATCGCGCGGAGGAACTCCAGCGGATTCGGCGAGACGCGCAGGCACTCTTCCTTCGAGACCTCGCGCGAGGTGTAGAGCTGGTACAGGGCGTCATTCAGCGTCTGCATGCCGTGCTTCTTGCCGGCCTGCATCAGCGAGTAGATCTGGTGCACCTTGTCGTCGCGGATCACCGCGCGGATCGCCGGCGTCGCGATCATGATCTCGGCGGCCATGACACGCCCCCGGCCGCTGATCTTGGGCAGCAGGGCCTGGGTGATCACACCTTCGAGCACGAACGCGAGCTGGGCGCGCACCTGGGTCTGCTGGTTGCTCGGGAAGACGTCGATGATGCGGTTGATCGCCTCGGGCGCCGAGTTGGTGTGCAGCGTCGCCAGGGCCAGGTGGCCGGTCTCGGCGATCGTCAGCGCGGCGGAGACGGTCTCCAGGTCGCGCATTTCGCCGATGAGGATCACGTCGGGATCCTCGCGCAAGGCATACTTGAGCGCCGAGGCGAAGCTGCTGGTGTCGGTGCCGACCTCGCGCTGGTTGACGATGCAGCGCTGGTGGCGGTGAATGAACTCGATCGGGTCCTCGACCGTGAGGATGTGCCCGTTCCGTTCCTTGTTGATCTTGTCGATCATCGCCGCCAGGGTCGTCGACTTGCCCGAGCCGGTCGGACCGGTCACCAGCACCAGGCCGCGGGGCCGCTCGGCCAGCTTGGCGGTGATCGGCGGCAGCCGCAGGTCCTCGAAGGACCGGACGCTGAAGGGAATCATCCGGATCGCCATCGACACGCAGCCCCGCTGCTTGAACACGTTGCCGCGGAAGCGGGCCAGGTTCTGGATGCCGAAGGAAAAGTCGAGCTCGTCCTCCTGCTCGAAGCGCTTTTTCTGCGTTTCGGTGAGGACCGAATAGGCCAGGGACAGCGTGTCCTTCGCGCCGAGCACCCGATCGACGCTCGAATCCAGCAGCTCGCCATCGACCCGGATCTTCGGCCGGACGCCCGTGGTGAGATGCAGGTCGGACGCCTCGCGCGTCAGCATCTCCTCAAGGAGGAAGCGGAGGTTCAGGACCGACGGCGTTTCGCCTTGGCTCATTGCGCGGTCTCCTTGACGACTTCCTCGAGGGTGGTGATTCCCTTCTCCAGCTTCCGGATGCCGTCCATCCGCAGCGTCAGCATCCCTTCGGCCACCGCGGTGTCGCGCAAGTCCGCATTGGAAGCGCCCGTCAGGATCATCCGGCGGAGCGCCGGCGACATCGCCATGACTTCGTAGAGGCCGCTGCGGCCGCGATACCCGGTCCCCCCGCACTGCTCACACCCGGTACCACGATAGAACTGGATGTCGCGACGCGCCAGCAGGTCCTCGCCCACCGCCCGCAGTTCCGCGTCGGTGTATGATACTGCCGTCTTGCAACCAGTGCAGATCCGCCGGACCAGCCGCTGGGCCACCACCAGGTTCACCGCGCTCGCCACGTTGAAGGCCTCAATCCCCATGTCGATCAGCCGGACAATGGTGCTCGGCGCGTCGTTGGTATGCAGCGTCGAGAGCACCAGGTGCCCCGTCAAGGCGGCCTTGATGGCGATGCCGCCGGTTTCCAGATCGCGGATTTCGCCGATCATCACGATGTTCGGGTCCTGCCGCAGGAAGGCCCGAAGGGCCGCGGCAAAGGTCAGCCCGATTTCGCCGCGCACCTGCACCTGGTTGATCCCGGGCAGGTTGTACTCGACCGGGTCCTCCGCGGTCATGATGTTGGTCTCGATCGTGTTGATCCGCTGCAGGGCCGAGTACAGGGTGGTCGTCTTGCCGGAACCGGTCGGGCCGGTGACCAGCACCATTCCGTAGGGGTTCAGGATCGCCTTCATCAGGTCGGCTTCCGCCTTGGGTTCGAAGCCGAACTTGGAGAGATCGAGGGTCAGGTTGCCCTTGTCGAGAATACGGAGGACGATCTTCTCGCCGAACAGGACCGGCAACGTCGAGACACGGAAGTCGATGACCCGGCTTCCCATCTTGAGCTTGAGACGGCCATCCTGGGGGATGCGCCGCTCGGCAATGTTGAGCTGGGAGAGAATCTTCACGCGCGACGTCAGCGCCGCCTTCATCTTGATCGGTGGCTTCATGACCTCGAGCAGCGCGCCATCGATGCGGTAGCGGATGCGGATCTCGTGCTCGAACGGCTCGATGTGGATGTCGGACGCGCCCCGCTTGACGGCGTCGGTCAGCAGCCCGTTGATCAGCTTGACGACCGGCGCGTCATCGACCAGCGCCTGGGCCGCCAGCGACGCATCTTCCTCCTCGTCCTTGACGATCTCGACGTCGTCGCCGACGTCCTCCATCTCCCGCAGGATCGTCTGCAGTTGCTCATCGCCCGACTCGTAATGGCGCTCGATCAGGCTGCGGAGCGTCTGCTCGCCGGCCAGCACGGGAAAGAGGTCGAATCGGGTGATGAACTTGAGGTCATCGAGCAGCCCCTGGTCG
>JANYAG010000351.1 GCA_025361465.1 Gemmatimonadota bacterium | reverse complement strand
AAAAGCAGCGCGTATCGACTGCCGGAACCGTCAGGCCGTAACGAAGTGCCGGAGCTTCACGCTTGAAGGAAATAAGGCGAACCGATGCAAGGATGAAGGCTTGAATAGTCGAGTGGGGGAGGACAAGTTATAAAGACCCGATCAGAACCTACCACAGCAAAAAACCAAAAATACGACCTCTCACTGTGACATTCGCGCAACACCCCCGACAATTAAACACAACAATGGGAAATTCCCTTCTCCCCATCCCGAACCTTCTCTACTGCTTAAATCTACAGTCTTCTCCAATGATCTTTTTTTAAGGGAAACAACAATGAAAAAATTCGCTTACACGGCGGCCTGTCTCGCTCTCCTCGCCGCTCCCGCCCAAGCCGCAGACTTCATCTCTAAACCCTACATCGGCATAGATTTGCAGCATACAAACTACGATTACAACAGCAACATCAATCTCGGCGGTGGTAACTTCGTCAACGCCAACACGATCCTCAACGATATTCAGAACGGGTTTAATATCCACGTCGGCAATCGCTTCACAGAAAACTTCGGCGCAGAATTCGGCGCATTCTATAACCGCTCAAATAACAAGAACATAGCCAACGGCGCAGTAATCGGCGCAGGTCCGACAGTCACAGGCGCTGCTTTCAGCACAGACGTTAAAACCTATGGCCTCACACTTGACGGCCTCGGCTTCTTGCCACTCGGTAGCAAATTCGATCTCATCGGCACTGTAGGCCTCACATGGACGAAAGCATCAGCGAAAGTGGTCATTCCCGCCATTGGCTCCGCTAGTGATACCACCAGTGAAATCGGCTATCGTGGTGGGGGCGGCGGCCAAATCAATATCACGGATAAAATCAGCGTGCGCGGCCTCGCCCGTTATCAAAGCGCCGACTTTGACAACGTTGCCAAAAGTGCTTGGACGTATACCCTCGGCCTCAATTACAGCTTCTAATAACTTTCGTCCTCCATGCTGCCCTCTCACATTTTTGTGAGAGGGCAGTATTATTTTTCCCCCAACACACATGCCTACTTTTAATCATGGGCGCACCAGACCGCTTTCAGCGATCTGGTCGGGCTACCGACGGAAAACGCCGGCGGGGCTTCGCGTGCAACCGGGAAGGTGGTGAGGTCGATCGTCGTGACCCGGAAGAGGTCGATGAGCAGCGCGACGATCCAGACGATGTCGGCGACCACGAAGACCAGCGACGCTTCCGGGCGCCACAAGGTGAGCGGGCCGATCACGGCCAGCCCGGCGGCTACGGCATACCAGCGTCGCGACGGGAGGATCATCCCTGCGGGGCTTCCACCCGCTGGATCAAGGTGGTGAGTGCGTCATCGGCACTGACCCCTTCGAGTTCGAGTTCCGGCGCCACTACCACGCGATGGCGCAGCACGGCGGTGGCAAGCGTCTTGACGTCATCAGGGATGACATAGTCCCGCCCATCAACCAGTGCCGCGGCCTGGGAGAGCTTGAGCAGGGCCACGCTGGCGCGGGGCGAGGCGCCGAGCGTCAGGGCGGGGGCATCGCGCGTGGCTCGCACCAGGGCCGTGATGTAATGCACCAGTGCCGGCTGCACTCGCACCCGTCGCACCGCCTTCCGCAGGCGCGAGAGCCCGTCCGCGTCGAGCACGGTCGCGATGCCGAAGGTCTCCACCTCGGACGATTCGAAACCGCCGAGGACGCGATCGAGCACGCCGCTTTCGATGGCCGCCGTCGGATAGCCGAGGCGGCTCTTGATCATGAAGCGATCGAGTTCGGCCTCGGGCAGGGGATAGGTGCCCTCGAATTCGATCGGGTTCTGTGTCGCGAAGACGGTGAAGCTCGGGCTCATCGCGTGCCGGATGCCGTCGACGGTGACACTGCGTTCTTCCATCGCCTCGAGCAGCGCGGCCTGCGTCTTGGCCGGGGCGCGGTTGATCTCATCGGCCAGCACCAGGTCGGCGAAGAGCGGGCCGGGGCGGAAGGTGAACGTACCGCCGGCTCCGAGGATGCTGACTCCGGTGATGTCGGAGGGCATCAGGTCGGGGGTGAACTGGATGCGGCGAAATTCGAGGCCGAGTGCGCGATTGAGCGAGCGCACCAGGAGGGTCTTGGCGGTGCCGGGCGGGCCCTCGAGCAGGACGTGGCCCTGCGCGAGCAGGACGAGCAGCGATTCGCGCAGGACCGCATCCTGACCGAGCACCACGCGACGCAGTTCGGCGAGGACGCGGCTGGCGGCCTCGGCGTGCTGCTGGACTTCTTCGGGGGTCAGGATTGGATGTTCTGCCACACGTCCTCCACGGCGTTTGCGGCGCGCAGCACGCTCGACGGCGGCTGCCCCGGTTGGGTGAGTTGGTTCAGGGTCGCAATGGCTTCGCGTTCCTTGGGGGAGCCGGCATGCGCGCCGAGCTGGGCCAGCCAGGCGTGCCAGTCGCCACGGCTCCGCAAGGCCGGCGGGGCGAGGCGACGGCGCAGCCCGCGCACCATCGCCGCGATCGCCTCGTCGTGTCCCTCGGCGGCCGACAAGGCGGTGGCGAGGGCGCGGACATGTTCGATCGGCGAGCGGCGCACGCGAATGATCCCGGGGATGGCCGGGCCGAAGCGCACCGCGCCAAAGAGGAGCGCCAGCAGGCCGACGGCGGCGAGCTGCCACGCTCCCCATCCCCAGGGAGATTGCCTGCTCCAGGCGATCGTGGCGCTGGCAAGTGACCCCGCCGTCCCGAAGCCGTGGTGATACTCCTCGAACAGGACGCGATCGTACTTGCCGGCCACAAGCCCGAGGGCGAAGACGCCGGCATCGGTCTCGCGCATGGTGCGATTGCGGAAGAGGCCGGCATCGGAGACCAGGATCACCGAGTGGTGAACGTCGGCGCGTTCGAGTCGGATGGCCACCAGCCCGTGTGCCGACACCAGCAGGGGCGTGGCGGACTGCATCGCGGGCACCGTGCACGTGGTCCGTGCCACATCGGCCAGGCGGCTTGAATCGGTGTAGGTCGCCTTGTGCGTTGCCACGAGGGAGGCACTCACGAGCGGCGTCTTGGCACCGAGCCCCATCACCCTCACCGAATCGAACAACTTCTGGTCAACCCGATATCCGAAGCAGCGCATGAGGTGATCGGCGCCGCGGCCCGCGAGGAGCAGGTCGGTGGACTTGCTGAACGCCAGGAAGGGCGTCAGCTCCGGGGCGGAGATCGATGCCGAGGGATTGAGGATCACCAGCAGCCGCCGTGAGCTGTCGGCGAGCTTCGCCAATTCCCGTGGTCTCTGGCGGAAGCGTCGCACTTCGATGCCGAGCCCACGGGTGGCTTCGAGCAATCCGCGAGCTCCCTCCGGGCCGGCCAGGAAGGTCGAAGGCCGGGCGTCGTGATCCACCTTGGTGGCCTTCGAGGCCCCGAGCATGGCGGCCGCCACTCCGAGCAGGCAGACCGCGCCGAGTCCGAGCAGCACCTCAGTGCGCGGGCGCATACCGCTCCGGCCGTGCCTGGGCGCGCCACTGGGCGTATTCCGCCGGACCACACGGCCAGCGGGCGAAGGCATAGCCGTAGACTCGGTGCACCAGGTCGCGGAACTCGGCCCGCGTGTCGGGCGGGAGTTCCGATTCGTTGGCGTACTCGGCGGGTGTCTTGCTCGGGTGGAAGCGCACCAGCTTCACCGCGTCGAGTGCCAGCACCAGCGCGAGAAAGTCGGCCTGTATGGCCTCGGCGTACTTCCCTTCGCCGGCGAGGCGTTCCGATTCGCGCCTGAACCAGGTCACCGTGCGCGGTGCGGTGTCCGGTGTCGCCGAGGCCGGGGCATTCCGGCTCGAGGTGCCCACCGTGTGGTAGAGCACCCAGAGTGCGTGCAGGACGATGAGGATGACGATGACCATCAGGCCATAGAGGAGCAACTGATAGCTGAGCGGATTTGACTCGCGCAGCGCGCGGAACCACTCCTGCAACTCGGCGTACCAGCGCCGGAGAATCGCGAACGCGTCCTTTTCCTCCACCCAGCGATACGCCGGCGCCGCGAAGACGGAATCGAGTACGCCCCGGAGGGAGTCCGGCTGTTGCCAGGGCATCACGCGCGTTGGGTGGCGCGGGCGAGGATCTCGAGATCGAACCCTTCCTTGCGCACCCGCATGTCGTAGTAGAGGACGGTGATCACGATATAGACGAACGGGTAGATGAAGATCTGCAGCACGCTGATGAGGACGATCGTGACCATGTCCGACCAGAGCCCGACCACCGATCCGACGGCGCCGATCGCCCCGATGGCCATCATGGGCACCAGGAGGAAGAGCACGGCGACGAAGAAGGTGAGCAGCACCTTCCAGCGGGATCCCTTGGTGAGCTGCCACGAGCGGTTCATGGCATCATTCGGGGAAATCGGTGACTCGAGCACCAGCACGGCGGTGCTGAGTGCCAGACCGGCGAGGAGGATGAATCCCGGCACGATCACCAGCAGGAAGCCGACCCCGACGACGAGGGAGGTCATCAACGAGAGGAGCAGCAGGCGACCCAGCAAACCAAGCGCGGCGCGCAACGCATCGTTGGCGGAGACATCGGTGCCGAGATAGGCCCCGGAGACGATGTAAGTCGTCGCGGCGGTACCGATGGCACTGAGGAAGATCCCGATGAAGAACTGGAGAAGCCCCAGCCGCAGGTGCACCGCGAAGCCGCCGATGGCCTGCAGGTAGATCCCCATGATGGCGGGAATGGCGCGCGAGGCCAGGGCGACCGTCAGTAACGGAATGAAGAGCGCTCGATAGAGGCCAAAGGAGACATCAAGCACTTCCCCTGTCGAAAGCGGCCGGAGAACCGGAGCGGCCATGCGGGATGCTCCTGGGAGGGATTGGGAGAGCGCCGAGCGAGACCGTACATTACCGTCCCTGAGGCATTCCAGCACCCCCCTCGCCCCGCGGCCTTGATGACCGAGCCGGTCCGGAACGACTACCGCCAGCATCTGGAGCTCGAGACTCCAGAGCATGTGATGCTCGACTACGAGATCGCCGGGGTCGGCAGTCGCGTACTGGCGGCGCTGGCCGACTGGCTGGTGGTCCTGGTGCTGGTGCTGGCGACCATCCTCTCCGTGGGCGTCTTTCGCGGCAATTCCGGCTGGGTGGTGGCCCTCGCGATCGCGACGATTTACGGAATCCTGTGGGGCTACTTCACCCTGTTCGAGGGATTGTGGCAGGGCCAGACGCCGGGCAAGTGGTGGCTGGGGATCCGGGTGATCCGGGACACCGGACACGGCATCACCCTTTCCGACGCCGCAGCACGGAATCTTCTCCTGCCGATCGATGCGCTCGGGCTGGTCGGTGTCATCATGATCGCGGTGCATCCCAAGGGCCGGCGGCTCGGTGACCTGATCGCCGGCACCGTGGTGGTGCGCGATCGCCCGATGCTGGCGCCAAGTCAAGCGAGTGCCGGCGCCCGCCTGCCGGACGCCCCGGAAGACGCTGGTACGCCGCAGCTGAGTGACGAGGAGTTTCACCTCCTGCGCGAGTTCTCGGGGAGGGCCCCCACGTTGCCGCCCGCCGTGCGGGCGAGCTTCGCGCAGCAATTCGCCGAGCGATTTGCCGCGCGGTACCCCGAGCGATCACCGGACAACCTGGCCTTTCTCGAACAGCTGTATGCGTCCGAGCTGGCTCGGCGACGCGGGCGATTCGGCGCGCGCTCGACGACCACGCCTGGGGGCGGCGGCTCAGGGCGCTCGGTGGCAGAGCGGCTTGTCGCCCGGAAATCGGGGCGTTGGGGCGAGTTTCAGGTGATGGCTGATCGCGTGACGCGCGGTGGGCTCGATGTCCTTGCCGCAAGCGAGCTGCCGGATTTCGCGGCGCGATACCGCGAGGTGGCCGCCGATCTCTCGCGGACGCGGACCTACGGCGCCGATGCCGCGATCATGGGGCAGCTCGAGCGCCTGGTCGCCACTGGCCACAGTGCGCTGTACCGATCCGAGCGCCAGACCTGGTCCTTGATCTGGCGCTTCATCTCTTGCGAATGTCCGGCGGCGATCGTCGAGTCGTGGCGCTACGTCCTGCTCGCCTTTCTGCTGTTCATCGTGCCGGCGGCTGGCGGCTACGCGCTGCTGCGCGATCGTCCCGAACTGGCGCCGGAGCTGCTGCCCGACGTGATGCTCGAGCGCGCCGAGGCGGGGGCGGCGCGGACGGAGGCACGAAGGGGCTACGTGCAGGTGCCCAGCGCGGAGCGTCCGGTGATGGCGGCGTCGATCATCACCAACAACATCAAGGTCGCCTTCATGGCGTTTGCCTCGGGCGCCGTCTTCGGCGTCGGATCGCTGGTGGTATTGGCGTACAACGGCCTCTCGATCGGAGCGGCGTCAGGGTACTTCGCCAACATGGGGATGCTGGGGTACCTCTGGACCTTTGTGGTCGGCCACGGCTTCCTCGAACTGTTCGCGATCTGGGTGGCGGGAGCGGCGGGATTCATGCTGGGCCGGGCGATCATCGCGCCGGGTGACCTGCCGCGGAAGGACGCCCTGATCTTTGCCGGCCGGCGGGCGATGCGGATGATCGGGGCGGTGATCCTCCTCCTGCTCATCGCGGGCACCATCGAGGGGTTCGTCTCGTCGGGTGTCTGGTCGGTGCAGGCGCGGGCGATGGTGAGTGGTGGGAGCGTGATCTTCTTGGTCGTCTACCTCCTCCACGGCGCACGGCACAGCCTCAGGACATGATATTTCCCGGCGCCAGCAGGCGGTCGGGATCGAGGGCGTGCTTGAGGGCGTGCATCGCGGTGACCTGAAGCGGGGTCAGCTGCATCGCCATCCAGCGGTGCTTGATCTTGCCGATCCCATGCTCGGCCGCGACGGTGCCGCCCATCGGGAGGATGCCGCGCAGGATGTCGGCGATCGTCTCGTTGACCGCCATCACCTCGTCGGGAGTGCGGGCGACGAAATCCATATGCGGATGGCCGTTGCCAGCGTGACCGTAGATGGTCGGCATGGCCACGCCATGCGCTGCGACCGCAGCTCGGGCCATAGTGATCGCCTCGGCCAGCCGCGGATAGGGGACAGCCCAGTCGGTCGCGATCCGTCGTCCGCCCTGATCGGTGAACTTGCCGCCGCGTTCGTTCATCGTGGCGGGCACGCCGTGGCGGAGCAGCCGGGCGGTGCGGATCTTGGCATCGTCGTCGAAGACCAGCACATCGTTGGTCACCGCGCCATGCGCTTCGGCGAGCGCCAGCCAGGCGTCGAAGTCGAGCTCGCCGTCACCAGTTCCCTCCTCCTCGGTATAGACGAAGGCCTTGCCACTCCAGCCGCTGCCGCCCTCCTGCGCCCTGACGATTTCGAGTGCCTGCGCGTCGAGAAACTCGAGGCAGCGCGGCGCCACGTGGCCCTTGGCCGCCGCTGTTCTTGCGGCCAGGACGAAGGCCAGCGCCTTGCGATCGCCGGGGAAGGGGAGGCCGAGCCCGGTGACGCGGGCGGGCAGTGGGAGCAGGGAGAGCTCTGCGGCCACGACGATGCCAAGCGTCCCTTCGCTGCCGATGAACCAGTCGATCGGATCCTGGATTGGCGCGTAGCCCACCGTGTTCTTCTCCAGCCGCGTGCGACGCAGTTCCACCAACTCCCCGGTGGCGAGCACCACGCTCAACGCGCTGATGTGCCGGCGGGTGGCACCGTAGCGCAGTGATCGCGCGCCTGATGCGTTGCAGGCGATGGCGCCGCCGAGGGATGCCTCTTCTTCGCTGGTCGGGTCGGGAGCGAAGAGGAGGCCCTGCTCGGCCAGAGTACGCTTGAGTGGTGCCACGCCGATGCCTGGCTCGACGCGGGCGGTGGCGTTGGCGACATCGACGTCGAGGATCCGGTCCATACCGCGGAGCGAGAGGAGGATGCCGCGGTCGGTGATCGAGCCGCCGGTCATGCTGCTCTGGCCGCCCGCGGCGGTCACCGGGGTGTGACTGCCGGTCGCGTGGCGCATCAGGTCCGCCACCTCGGCTGGCGAGGTCGGCCGGGCCACGGCATCGGGCAGCATGCGCAGGCCGGAGGCGTCGGCGCTGTAGGCCTGGCGGACGCTCGGGTCGCGGGAGAGAAGGGCTTCCGTTGGTGTGGGAGGCATGGACATAGTATCCGCGTGGGGTGGCTGATGCAGCAAGGGGCGCGGTTCCCGCCCGGCGCTTCCGAGGTCGTCCCCGATGGGGTATGGTTGCTGGGCATCAGAGAGGACGACCGTCGTTCAGCTGGAGGCTGTATCCCCGAGCCCATGAGTCCCGCCTCGCCGGCGTTCCAGGCGCGCCTCGAGCGCCTGCTGCGGATCACCGTCGAGCTGACCTCGGAGATTTCGCTCGATCGCGTCCTGCAGCAGGTCACCGACACCGCACTCGACCTGATCGGGGCCCGGTATGCTGCGATCGGCGTAATGTCGCCCGACGGCAAGACGCTCGAGAGCTTCACCACCAGCGGGATGAGCGCCGAGGAGCGGGCGCGCATCGGCGACGCCCCGCGAGGGCACGGCATCCTCGGCCTGGTGGTGCGCGAGGCGCGCGTCATCCGTCTGCCTGACCTGGCGCACCACCCCGATTCCCACGGCTTCCCGCCGCACCATCCGCCGATGCGCTCCTTCCTGGGGGTGCCGATCATCGGTCGGCACGGGGTGTTCGGCAACCTCTACCTCACCGAGAAGTTCGGGGGGCAGGAGTTCACCGACGACGACGAGCGGATCGCCTTGTTGCTGGCCTCGCAGACGGCGGCCGCGGTCGACAACGCGCGGTTGCATGAGGAGAGCGCCCGGTTGCTCGACGAGGTGCAGCAGTTGCATCGCGCGCGTGAGCGCTTCTTCGCGATGGTCAATCACGAACTGCGCAACGCGCTCGCCGCGACGTTTGGCTGGGCCGAGATGCTGGTCCGGAAGAAGGATCCTGCCACGGTGCCGCGCGCGGCGTTCGAGGTGCTCGATTCGGCGGGGCAGGCGATCTCGCTGATCAATGACCTGCTGGACCTGAGCCGGCTCGATGAGGATCGCCTCAAACCCTTCATCCAGGCGATCGAGCCGGGGGCGACAGCACGCCGGGCGATCGGGCGGGTGACCCCAGCCGCGCAGGCAGCGGGCGTCAGGATCGCGCTCACCATGGCGCCCGGCCTGCCGACATGCGAGACCGACACCCAGCGGGTGGAGCAGATCCTGGTTAACCTGCTGACCAACGCCGTGCGGCACGCCCCCGGCGGGAGCGTGGTGAATGTGCGGATCGAGCGCGCCGCCGGGCGCGTGGCGTTCGTGGTGGAAGATCAGGGGCCAGGTATCCCCGAGGCGGAGCTGGAAACGATCTTCGACGTCTACGTCACCAAGGCGGGCGAGGAGAGCCGGGGGACCGGGCTCGGGCTGCCGCTGTCGCGCCGACTGGCCAATCTTCTCAAGGGCGAACTGCGCGCAGTCCACCGGTCCGGCACCGGCGGCTGCTTCGTGCTGGAGTTGCCGATGAGCGCCCAATCCTGATCGTTGGCTCACCCGTCGTCTCGGCGCTGGTCAGGCGTCGACGCTAGGTTGATTTCATGCGCATTCTGGTCGTAGAAGACGATCGCAAGGTTGCCGGGTTCATCGAACAGGGACTCCGGGAGGAAGGGTACGCCGTCGATATCGCTCCCGATGGCGAGGCCGCCACGCTTTCCGCGCACGTGTATGACTACGACATCATCCTCCTCGACGTCGTCCTTCCGAAGAAGAACGGCTTCCAGGTGGCCACTGAGCTCCGGCGAGAGGGGCGCAAGACGCCCATCCTGATGCTCACGTCGCGTGATGCAGTCGAGGACGTGGTGCGTGGGCTGGACGCCGGCGCCGATGACTATCTCGCCAAGCCGTTCCAGTTCGACGAACTGCTGGCTCGCATTCGGGCGCTGGTCCGTCGCGGGGGCGCGAATCACCTCGAGGTGCTGCAGGCGGGGGCGCTGGCGCTTGATCGGATGCGGCACACCTGCCGATGGGAGGGTCGCGCGCTCGACCTGACACCCAAGGAGTTTCAGCTGCTCGAGCACTTCCTGCTCCATCCCGAGGAAGTCGTCCGCCGCACGACGCTGCTCGAAAAGGTGTGGGATCTCCACTTTGATCCGGGGAGCAACGTGGTCGACGTGCACGTCGGCAACCTGCGCCGCAAGCTCGAGGCCGCGGCCGGGAGGCCCGTGTTGATGACGGTCCGCGGGGTGGGCTTCATCCTGCGCGTGGAACAGGGCTGAGGGGGAAGCCGTCTCCGGAAGTGGTGGCCGCTCTCTCCGGAGGGCTACCGGTTGAACCAGTAGGACATCTTCACCAGGAAGCGATTGTCCGCCGGCAGTGCAAAGAGGTCGTTGAAGTTCCCGCCGAACGTCTTGCCGCCGATCTGCTGTGCGAAGTCCTGCCGGCCCTGACTCCAGACGAGAAACAGCGCGGAACCAGGCCGGTATTCCCAGCGGAATACTGCGTTCGAGCGGAACTGCTTCACGTTGAAGCCGGGCCGATTGGCGAGCACGGATGCGTCGCCATACGGCTGGAAGCGATCGTCGTAGTTGGCGGCCCGTGGATTGTTCAACTCCCGCACGCGGCGATACGAGCCCTTGGAGATGAATGGATTGGCGTACCACTGGAATGACATGGTCGGCGTGAAGGTGTAGTCCAGCCGCCAGGTCACGCCCAGTGTCTCCTGGTCCAGGGCAGCGAAGAGGTAGTGGGTGACACCCGCGCTGTCGGCAGGATTGCCGAACCACTGCGAGTCATCCGTGTTCCGGCTGTAGTTGGCACTGAAGGTGGTGGTGAATCGCGCGGCGATCTTCAGCATGACCTGGGGATTCAGGTTGAGGAAGTGACTGCGACCACCATCATTGCGGGAGTAGTTGACCCAGAATGAAGGAACCACGGTTTGTCGGGTATCCCCCTCGATACCGCCCCAGGGTGAAAAGCCCGGGTCGATGCGCAGCGCCGGTCCGCCGCGGGTGCAATTGCGATCGCAATACGTCGTGCCGAACCGCTTGGTCCCGCCGATATGCAGCCACCAGCGGTTGTTGAACTGGGTGTGGACATTGGAGTTGAACGCCCGATCGGTCGCCAGGCCGTCCAGGGTCCAGAATTGCCACCAATTGAAGTTCCAGTTGAGGCGCTGGAACACCTGGTTGGGCTTGTTGAATTGCAGGGCGGCCCAGGTGTTCCAGGTCTGCTGGTCGGCCCGCTGCAGGAACCCGATGTCATTGACCTCGAAGCCGGCCGATCGGCGGGCATATCCCGATTCGAAGTGCAGGTGCGTTCCGCTCATCTTCGCGAATCGCAGTTCGGTGGAGTAACCGGAGAGCGAGGTCCGGGTGGAATCGAAGACCAGATTGCCGTCGGGGCGCTGGTAGGAGTGGGTGGCGTTCCGCTGCGTTGCCGCGATCGCGGCCGGGGTTCCTGCGACCGAGCTCCCCATCAGCGACCCCGACACCTCGAAGCGACCGAACCGGCGGCGGGCATCGAGGCCGCTGCTGTAGGCGCTGCGATGCATGTCGTGCTCGGTCCATTGATCCAGCGAACGGTTGACGCCGGTGAGCATCACCCCGACGCTGCCCTGACCTCCGGCATAGTCCTGATTGGCCCGGAGCACGGCGTAGTTGGTGGTTGGCTCCATGGTCTGTCCCGCGACACCGCCCACGCGGTCGGTCAGGGCGTCGAGAAAGCCGACCGAGAGGCCGCCCGGCATCCGGCCGGTCAACTTGGCCGCAGCAAGAATCCGGGTGGAGGTTGGCGACGAGGCATCACCATAGCGAGCCGCCAGCAAGGGCGAGCGACCGATGCGACGCGAATAGAAGAGTCCCTCGCCGGTATTGCAATCGACAACCACGAAACAATTGATGCGGAAGCCGAACTGACCGGCGCCGGCGACGAAGAACGGGCGCCGTTCCGGGAAGAACGTCTCGAACGCAGAGAGGTTGAGCTGGCCGGGGTCGGCCTCAACCTGGCCGAAATCGGGATTGACCGTGGCATTCAGGGTGAAGTTCGAGGCGACGGCGTATTTCAGGTCGCCACCGAGAGTGACGCGCTCCCGCCGGCCGACCGTGCCTGCGACGCCGGTGGGCTCGTTCTGGGTGAGAAGGTATGGGGCCACCTCGGCGCGCTTTGGACTGGCCAGATCCTCCAGCCCGGTGAGCTCACCGAACTGCGACGAAAGCCCCGTCTTCGACATGCGGTAGAGGGGCCAGGTGATCAGCTCGGTATGCCGTTGCAGATTCCGCGCGATGGCGAGTCCGAAGGTGACGTCCATTGCCGCAGCGAACCGAAGCTGAGAGAAGGGGATGCGGAACTCGGCGGTCCAGCCGAGGGAGTCCACCCGGGTCGCCACATCCCAGATGCCGTCCCAGGC
>JANYAG010000343.1 GCA_025361465.1 Gemmatimonadota bacterium | reverse complement strand
GCCGACGCGCGCGAGGCCGCGCCACTGCCGCCGACGATCGCCTCGGCCCTGGAGACGGGACGGACGCACCTCGCGGTCGACACCGACCACGGGCATCAGCACACGCACAACGCGGCGACCTGCCCGGCGTGCATTGCCCAGACGTTCATCGCCCACGTCAGCCCGCCGGCGAGTGTTCTCGCGGTGGAATCGGATGAGCGCGCACTCCGCGATCCGACCAGCGCGCGCGCGCTCCAGCCCCCGTTTCTCTCCCTTCAGCGATCCCGAGCCCCACCCGCCGCAAGCTGATCCCATGTGATGTGTCTGGCAACACGCCCTTCGGCGTGTGAGCAGTGTCATCCTGAACAGGGACAGCATGCGACAGATCTTCCTTCTGCTGGCACTGGCGTGCGTCGCCCGTGTCGCATCCGGCCAACAGGCTGGTCAATCATCCGGTAGTGGATCAGTGGTGACCCCCCGGGCCATGGTGCCCGAGTGTGTCGCGGCGGCCAGGGATGTTGCCGGCGACTCGCTCTGCCTGACGCGCCAGGGGGCGATCGATCGCGCCCTCGTCGCCAACCCGCAAATGCAGGTGTCCAGCGCCCTCAATGCCCAGGCGCGGGCCCGCAAGGTACAGGCGACGGCGATCCCCGATCCCAACTTCTCGGCGCAATGGACCGAGTCACGCGGGATCTTCGGCTCCGGCGGCGCCACCACCAAATCGGTCGGGGCCATGCTGACCGTCCCCTTCCTCGACAAATTGCGTTTGCAGGGCAAGATGGGCACGGCCGACGTCCGGTCGGCCGAATCGGACTCCGTGCTCGCGCAGCAGACGATCCAGTCGCTGACCTCGCAGGGCTACGATGCCGTGCTGGCGGCCATTCGACGTCATGAAGACCTGCTCGAAGCCAGGGCGCTGGCGGACGATTTCGTCCGGAAGACGCGGGCGCGCTTCGATGCCGGCACCGCGGCCCGGCTGGATGTGGTCAAGGCTCAGGTCGCCGCCTCCCAGGCGGAGAACGACCTGATCGCTTCCGAGCGGGACCTTGGCAACGCTCGCGCCTCGCTCAACCGCCTGCTTGGACGGCGTCTTGACGCGCCGGTAGCCACGGCGGATTCCTTCGCCGTGCCAGCCGCGGTCCCAAACCTGGCGACGCTGTTGGTGGCCGCCCTGCAGAACCGCCCCGAGATCCGTTCCCTGCAGAATCAGCAGCAGGGCGCCCGTGCAGCGCGCGCCTTGGCCAGGGAATTCTGGCTTCCCGATCTCACCGTGGGCATCGGCCGAGACCTCGCGGCTGACCGCGGCCCCGGACTCCTGACCACCGG
Organism: Gemmatimonadota bacterium; assembly: GCA_025361465.1. Classification (GTDB taxonomy): domain Bacteria; phylum Gemmatimonadota; class Gemmatimonadetes; order Gemmatimonadales; family GWC2-71-9; genus Palsa-1233. The sequence goes on along the minus strand of JANYAG010000343.1, from coordinate 1,616 downwards.
CATCTCGTTGCCGATCCCGATCTTTTACTGGCAGCACGCCAAGGGGGAGATCGCCGAGCGCAGGTACCACGAGCAGGAGCTCGAGGCGACGGCGAACAATCTCGCCGCCGCCGTTGGGGAAGAAGTGCGCACCCTCTACTCGGCGGCGGTGACGTCGCGGCGGCAGGCCACGCACCTGCGAGATCAGTTGCTGCCCGCAGCGCGCGAGGCCTATCGCATCGCGGCCGCGAGTTACGCGCTCGGCGGTTCGTCTGCCCTGGAAGTGCTCGACGCTCGCCGCACCCTGATTGATGCCGAAAGCCAATACACCGATGCCCTCGTCGCCGCCAACAGCGCGCGGGCCGAACTCGAGCGTGCCGTCGCCACTCCGCTGGCTTCGTTCGGCACTGGAGTGTCCCAATGATCTCACAGACCACCCGCACTCTCGCGGTTCTCATTGTCGGCGTCGCTGCGGCCCTCGCGGGCTGTGGTTCGGGAAACAAGGATTCCGCCAACGACCCGCCGGGTGCTGCGCCGGACAGCGGTATCACCATCACCGAAGCCCAGCGCAGCCAATTCCTGACCGCGACGATCGAGCGACGGGCCTTCAGCCCCACCATCCTGAGTACCGGGACGGTGGCGTTCAACGGCGACAAGTCGACTCAGGTGATCTCCGCCATCTCGGGCCCCGTGTCGCGGATCCTCGTGAACCCGGGGGACAGCGTCGGGCCAGGGCAGGTGCTCGCCCTCGTGGCGTCGCCCGACTTCGCCGGCGCGATCGCGGGACTCCGCAAGGCAGAGACGCTGCTGCGCAACGCGCAGCGAATCGCCGCACTCGACGAAAAGCTCTATGCCAATGATGCGCTCGCCCGCGCCGAACTCGACCAGGCGAAGTCCGACCTCGCCTCCGCGGAAGCCGACCGAGACGCCACCGTGCAGCAGTTGCAGGCGCTCGGTGTCGATGACGCCGCCATCACCGCGCTGCGTGATGGCAAGCCGGCGCCGGGCGCCATCTCGGCGATCCGGGCGCCGATCGCCGGGATCGTGGTGGAGAAGCTGATCAACCCGGGCCAGCTCCTGCAGGCGGGCAGCACGCCAGCCTTCACGATTGCCGATCTGTCGTCGGTCTGGGTCATGGGCAACGTCTTCGGCGATGACATGGCAGCGATCCGCAAAGGCACTCTCGTCAGGATCTCCACCGACGTCAGCGCCGATACGCTCGAGGGCACCGTGGACTATGTCGGCGCGCTGGTCGACCCGGAGAGCAAGGCAACGCCCGTGCGGATCCTGGTCCCTAATCGTGGCCACGTACTGCGGCAGAACATGCTGGTGAACGTGACCTTCCGCGGGACACGTCAACGCGAAGGGATCCTCGTTCCGGTCGCGGCCGTGCTGCGTGATGACGACAACCTCCCCTATGTCTACCTCGGGACGACCGATCGGGACCGCTTCCTGCGCCGGCGCATCTCCCTCGGTGGACGGACCGGGGACTTCTATGAAGTGACGGCAGGCTTGAAGGCAGGCGAGGTCGTCGTGACGCAGGGTGCCCTCTATCTCGACGTCGCGGGGTCGCAATGAACCCGGAGGAGATTGCATTCGACGCGGCCGGCGACGTCGAGATCGTTCCGGAGGATTCC
>JANYAG010000293.1 GCA_025361465.1 Gemmatimonadota bacterium | reverse complement strand
GCGATGGCACGCCGGACATACTCCATCGCGTTGGCCAGCGTGAAGGCGACCTCCTGCACTGCCGTCGCGCCGGCCTCGCGCATGTGATAGCCCGAGATCGAGATCGGGTTGAAGTTCATCCCCTCGTCGGCCACGAAGCGGAGGATGTCGGTCACCAGTCGCAGCGAGGGCTCGGCCGGATAGATGTACGTCCCGCGGGCGATGTACTCCTTGAGGACATCGTTCTGCACGGTTCCGCCGAGTTGCGTCCGCGCCACGCCCTGCTCTTCGCCCGTCACGACGTACATCGCCAACAGGATCGGGGCGGTGGCGTTGATGGTCATCGACGTGGTCACCCGATCGAGCGGGATCTCGGCGAAGAGGCGCTTGAGATCCTCGACCGTATCGATGGCCACGCCGACCCGGCCGACTTCCCCGGCAGCCATCGCGTGGTCGGAGTCGTAGCCCATCTGGGTCGGCAGGTCGAACGCGGTCGACAATCCGGTCTGCCCCGCATCGAGCAGGGCGCGGAACCGCAGGTTGGTTGCCTCGGCCGTGCCGAAACCGGCGTACTGCCGCATGGTCCAGGGCCGCCGCGTGTACATCTCGGCGTAGGGCCCGCGGGTGAACGGGAACTGGCCGGGCTCCCCGAGGTCGCGGGAAACATCGCCGGTCCAATCCTCCGGATGGGGGACGCTGGGACCCGGCACTCGCGATGGATCGCTCACCCGGTTTCTTCCATCGCTTCGAGGATGGCCTTCACATAGTCCACGTCGCTCGCCCCGCCAATGACCAGCGGAACCCGCTGATGGAGCGCGGTGGGCACCAGGTCGAGGATGCGCCGGGTTCCGTCAGTGGCCTTGCCACCGGCGGCTTCGGCGATGAACGCCATCGGCACGCACTCGTAGAGCAACCGCAGCTTGCCCCGCGGGTTCTTGGTGTCAGCCGGATACATGAACACACCGCCGCCGATCAGGTTGCGGTGAAAGTCGGCAACGAGGGAACCGATGTAGCGCGAGTTCTTCCCCTGGATGCGCGTCGGATCTTCGCCGTGGAAGCCTCTCACCGCCAACTGGATGCCTCGGGACCAGCGGAAGAAGTTCGACTCGTTGACGCTGTAATACTTCCCGCTCGTCGGCGTGCAGATGTTGTTGTGTGAGAGCACGAACTCGCCGATGGTCGGGTCGAGCGTGAAGCCGTGCACCCCATGGCCGCCGGAATACACCATCATCACGCTCGAGCCGTACATCACATAACCGGCAGCGACCACCCGGTTTCCCGGCTGGAGCACATCCGCCAGCGTGCCCGGGCCCGAGGTGGTGACGCGGGTGTAGATCGAAAAGATCGTCCCGACGGCGGCGTTGACATCGATATTGGACGATCCGTCGAGTGGATCGAAGAGCACGGCATACTTGCCGGGCGAATACCCGGCGGGGATCGGGATGAGTTCCTCATCCTCCTCCGACGCCATGGCGCAGACACGACCGGTGTGGTTGAGGGCGTTCTTCATGATCTCATTGGCAAGCACGTCCAGCTTCTGCTGCATCTCGCCCTGCACGTTCGTGGCCTTGGCGCTGCCGAGGATGTCGAGCAGCCCGGCGCGGCGAATCTGGGCGCCGATCATCTTGGCGGCGAGGGCCACGTCGTAGAGCAGGTTGGTCAGTTCCCCGGTGGCGTCGGGATGAAAGCGCTCCTGGTCCAGGATGAAGCGCTCGAGCGTGGTCACCTTGGTGAGATCCATCCGGTCATCCCCCTGGCGTCAAGCGCGCCGTGGCGTCGAACGTCGCCGCCGTCCTGCCGCCACGCACCGTGAATAAACGGCCGTCGGTGACGACCGAAATGGTTCCCTCGCGATCGGTGCGCCAGACCCGGATCGCCGCCGCCCCAAGCCGGTCGAGTGTCGCCGGTGCAGGGTGGCCGTACCGATTGCGCCCGACGCTGATCACCGCAACCTCTGGATGCGTCCCGGCGAGGAATTCCTCGCTGCTCGCGCTGCGCGACCCATGGTGCCCCACCCGGAGCAGGTCGACATGCGGGACCGATCCCGCCAGGCTTGATTCGGCCACAAACCCGGCGTCGCCCATCAGCAGGGCCGCGAAATCGCCGTAGCGCACCTCGAGAACGATCGAGTCCTCATTGAGGTTGTCGCCCCAGTGCGACCAATCCCTCGGGGGATGCCGCACGAGGAAGCTCACGCTGTCGATGGTCCACGTGACACCGGCTTCCGTCGGATGCCATCGCGTTCCCCGGGCGGCCAGCGTCGCCAGCCACTCCTCGTACGCCGGCTCGGCAACCCGCTCGCCCGGATCCATCACGACCCCGACCGGGATCTCGGCGAAAAGTGCACTCGCCCCACCAACATGATCGAGGTGTGCATGGGACATCACGAAGGCGTCAAGCCGGGGAACCCGATACCGGCGAAGCAGCGGAACGATCACCCGCCGCCCGGCGTCCCACCCGTTCGCCACCGGACCCGCGTCGACGGCGACCCAGTGCCCGCCCGGCGTCCGAATCAGCGCCGCATCGCCCTGCCCGACATCAACGAAAAGTAACGTCAAGTCGCCCTTGCCGATCGCAGGTGCCGGCACGAGGGACCAGAGGAGCAGCCCCCACGCCACCGCAGTGCCGACCCAGGCGGTCCGGCGCCCCGCCTCCCGCGCCTTCGAGCGGTCGTGAATCGCCCACCACCCAGCGAGGAAGATCAGCACCCAGGGCACCGCAGCGGCCAGACTCCCTGCCCCGGCTTCCCCGAACGCCGGGGCGCGCCCACCCACCCGAGCGATCTCCTCCAGTCCCGCCAGCAAGGCGTTCCCAGATGTTGCGAAGGCCCTGGCAAGTTCCGGTGCCCAGGGAAACACCAGCAACGAAGCCAGCAGGGCGGGCACGGCCAGTGCAGTCAACGGGATTGCCGCCATGTTGAGGACGATGCCGATCAGGGCGACCCGGCCAAATACCAATGCGCTGACTGGCGCAGTGGCGAGGGTGGCCCCGATGGAGCCACTGAGGCCACGCACCAGCGATCCAGCCCCGATGGCACGATCGCTCCAGCGAGTCGCCGCCATCATGCCACCAATGGCGAGCACGGAAAGCCAAGCGCCAACGTCGGTGATCGCCCACGGATCGACCGCAAGCACGATGAGCGCGCTGCCGCCGAGCATGGCGTCGGGCCGCACGTTGCGCTGCCGCCAGCGACACCAGGCCGCCAGAACCATCAGCCCCGCTGCGCGCGTCGCTGGTGGCGGCATGCCCAGGAACGCGGCGTAGCACACGGCCGACGACGCGGCGAGCGCCTCGGCAAGATGCCGCGGCACGCGGGCCACGCGGAGGAGGAGCAGCACCCACGCGGCAAGCAACCCCACGTGGAATCCCGAAATGGAGAGCAGATGCACCAGCCCCGCCGCCGCAAAGTCCTGCCGAAGCAGCGGGTCGAGTTCGCCGCGGCGCCCGGTGATGAAGGCATCGACGAGGGCGGCGCGCTGCGGGTAGAGGGTGTCGGTGGCGCGGGCGATCGCCGTGCGGAATCGATCCATCGCACCCGGCGTACCTTCGACTTCACGAACGCGCGTCACCACCAGCAGCCCGCCGGGCCGGCCGAGCGCTTTCGTCTGCGGCAGCCATCGCGCCGTCGCTCGGACAGTGACGCCGGCGGGCAGCTCGGTGGCGCGAGGCCATCGCACCGTGATCGCGCCTTCACAACTGCTGATGGCCGCCCGGCCCGACCCGCTGCCCGGTTCGATGGTCCGCAGCACGAACTCGCGCTCGCCCAGCGGCAGCGTCGCGGCACAACTCCGGGCCGTGCCAGCGGCCGTCCATGTCCCCCAGATCACGCCAACGGCGAACGTCGGCAGTGCCACCGCCCACCATTCGTCACGGAGCAGCCACGCCGCGAGCAATGCGGCAAACAGAACGACCTGCCAATCCGGAAAACGCGCGAGGCCGGTCGCGAGACCGGCCCCGAGGGAGAGAGCAAGCAGCGCTGCGCCGGCGATCCGGGTCATTCCTCGGGCGGATGCCCGAAGGTGCGCCGCGGCGAGCGGGTGACCTGCTTGAGTGCGTCGAGCACTTTGACATCGATGGCGGTTCGCTGTTGCGCCTCCTCCATTCCCGCCTCCACAACCGTCTTGCCCGCCTCGGTCACCACGTATCGTGGCGGCAGTCGGTTGAGGGCAAACACGATGACGTCTTCGCGATGCTCGGCGCTCTCGACGAAACCCGGCATCGACCGCTTGAGGCGATCGTATGCTTCGCTGACATGGTGCTCCATGATATTGACGATCATATCACCACCAGGGAGCCGTGTTCGAGGGCGCCCGTGAAGGTTGACCCGGTGGTGCCCGTCAGCCGCACGCGCCGGTACGCACCGACGCTGTCGCGGGGGACATCCACCAACACCAGGAAATTCTGTCGTGTCCGCGCCAACATCAAGTGCCCTCGCTTGGCGGGTCGCTCCACCAGTACCTCGTGCACCTGGCCCACGCGCACGGCGTTCCGCTGCCGCGTCTGCAACCGCGCCGCGTCGATCAGGCGCTGTAGCCGCTCTGAAGCGACCTCGTCGGGAACGTGCTCCGCGATGCGCTCCGCCGGCGTCCCTTCACGCACCGAGTACTTGAAGGTGTACGCATCGTCGAAACCCGCCTCCATCACCATCCCGAGCGTCTCCCTGAATTGTTCCTCGGTCTCGCCCGGAAAGCCGACAATGATGTCGGTCGACAGGGTGATTCCGGGAATGGCCTGACGCAAAGCCGCCACGACCTCGAGGTAGCGCTCCCTGGTGTAGCGCCGCCGCATCCGTTTCAGCACGGCGTTCGACCCGCTCTGCACCGGCAGGTGCACATGTTCACACACCGCCGCGGTCGTCGCCATCGCCTCGATCACCCGCGGCGTGAAGTCGGTGGGGTACGGCGAGGTGAACCGGATCCGTCGCACGCCCTCGATCGCCCCGACCGCTCTCAGCAGGTCGGCGAAATCCTCACTCCCCTCCTGCCATGAGTTCACCGTCTGGCCGAGCAGGGTGACCTCGCTGACGCCGCGCTCGACCAGCTGCCGAGTTTCACGCACGACGTCGACCAACTGCCGACTGCGCTCGGGCCCGCGAGTGGTCGGGACGATGCAGAAGGTGCACTGGTAGTCGCAGCCCCGCTGTACCGTTACGAACGCCGTCGGTCCTGATTCGCGCACCTGGGGGACATCTTCGTAGTGTTCCCAGCTGCGGTACTCGACATCGCTGACCCGTTCCCCACCCTGGGCATGCCGCAACAGTTCCGGGAGATTTCGGTATCCATCCGGTCCGACCACGAGGTCGACCGCCGGGACCTGTTCGAGGAGTATCGGCCCGAGGCGTTGGGCCATGCACCCGACCACCCCCATGATGCTTCCCGGGAACTTGTGGCGCTGGAGTTCCCCCATCCGGCCGACCACCCGCTGTTCGGCATTGTCGCGCACCGCGCAGGTATTGAGCAGGATCACGTCGGCCCCTTCAGGCACCCCGGACTGGACGTACCCTTGCGCCGCCAGCACGCCGAGCATCAGCTCGCTGTCCGCGACGTTCATCTGGCAGCCGTACGTCTCGAGGTAGATCCGTGGCATCTCACTCCCCTCTGCAACGCATGGGGGGCGCACTGTGGTGCGCCCCCGATTTCTCGAACGGAAGTGTCACGAAGCCCGGGGGAACCCGCCTAGGGAGTGTACCCACCGGCATGAACCGAGATCCCGAAGGAGAGGACCCACGCCGTCTCGCGATATCCCGCGCTGGCCGAGCGCGTGAGGTGCTCGAGTGAAATATCGAAGCCACCACGATCCGCCGAGAAGCGGCGGCCGGTGCCGATGGAGAAACCGGTTTCGGTGGGTTGGTCGCCGGGCAGCAACAGGAACGGCAGCGTGGTGCGCCGGGCGCCGAGGCGCAGGGGCCAGTTGGCCGGGTGGCGAACGTTTCGGACCATCTCCACGCCGCCGGACACTTCCAGGGTGTTGTTCGCACCGATGCCGCCGGCCGCCTTCAACCCAGCATCGGCCACGGCCCAGTTGCGCGACGTGACCTGGGCCGATGCCGACATCCCGGTCCGGAAGAGGTAGCGGATGTCGCCGCTCAAGCTGACGGGCAATCCAATGGCGTTGACGACCACATCAGAAGAATCGCGCCGCATCTTGAGCTCGCCATCACTCCGGACTGCCCCCCCGAGCTCGAGCCGCGGCGTCGGATGCCACATGACACCGCCCGAGAAACCGAGGCCCGTGAAGTTGAGTTCGGTGTTTTCCCGCGGTGCGTCGTAACTGGAATCCGCCCAGATGCGCCGAGCGGCCAGGCGGTTCGAACCCGTCAGAAAGTGGATGCCGCCGCCGAAGGCGAACCGCTTGCTGAGCGCCCACGACACACCGAACCGCATGTCGTTCACGCCGCCGCGTGCGCTCAGCGTATCCACCACCCCGACCGGAATACCCCGGGGACTGTCCGTGCCACTCGTCGCAAGGGTGAAGTCGCGGACGGCATAATTGGAGTAGCTCACCGCAACCGCCACCGGCGTTCTCGGAATCGGACCGCCAAGCAACACGTGCGGAAACCGGGCCTCCCGGATGCTCGCACTGCCAGTCGGATTGGCGCTCTGCCCCCAACTGCTGCTGGAGGTGAAGATGCTGGTCATCTGTCCGAGGCCGGCGAGCGAGGCGGGATTTTCGCTCGAGACCGGATCGAGCAGGCCGATCGAGCCGCCAAGGGCGAGCGCGCGCACGGACGCGGCACGCCCCGGCAGGCCAATGCCGCGGATGCCGAACTCGGACGACTGCGCGGAGAGCGGCGCCGTCAGGAGCAATGCGCCACCGAGCAAAAGGAGCGTGCGTCGCATGCTCAGAGCCCCCCGAACGAGTAGGGCGGCCGGTAGGTGATGCGCAACCGTGGCATGCCGGTCGCCGAACGGGACGACGCGAACGTCGGCGCGATGAAGGTCGCACCTTCGGATCCGAGGGCGAGACGAATGACGGTCGGCAACGGCGTCTTGCCCTGCCAGGTCCGGATGATGGTGGCCACCTCCAGCGACACCGACTGCGAACCGGAGATCATCGGTACCAGCGCGAAGCGCGTGGTGGACACCGGCGACTTGGCGCCGAAATCCGCCAGGATGGCGTTGGCCACCAACTGGGCCGTATCCGATGGGATGCCGAAAACTGGCCGGGCGCCGGTGAGTTCAAGCGTCGCGCGGATGATGGTCACGGAGTCGCGCAGGAAGTTCGGGATCGCAAATCGCAGGAAGGTCCGGGCCACCGGATACCCCCCGACCACGAGCACGGAATGGTCCACGACCACGCCGAGATTCCGCGCCGTCACGGCGAAGTCGCTGGCACGCGTGATGACCTGCTTGCGCAGCGTCGTGTCGGCGATATCGGCCGTGACGTACGTCGCGAAGACCGGCCCCGACGCACCAGCCGCCGGCGCACCGATGCGCCCTGCCGTCGGGCCGTCGGCCCGAATGCGGAATCCGACCCGGAGTCGCGTCGAGTCGGTCGGGGCAAAGGCGATCGCCGCCAGATCCGCTCCCTGCAAAACGACATGATAGAGCCCATTGCCCAGCGCCGACCGGATCGGAACACTCTGGATCAGCCGATCGGGGGTCAGCAGGGCATCAAGCTGCGGCTGCGTCGTGGTGGAATCGACGGTATGCGGCAGACGGTAGAGGTCAATGAAGGCATTCGCCTGGGTGGTGTCGTGCGCCTGAAGCGTGAAGTCGATGATCGCCGAGTCGACCGCGAAGGTCCGCAGGGTGTCCTTGACGGACAGGGAGTCGCCGCGAGTCAGGAAGCGGATGATGCCTCGCGTCTCGCCGTAGCTCCCGCCACTCGAGACGAGGACAGAGGTCAGTTCCGCATTGGAGAGATACCCCGAAAAGCTCGAATCGGTGCCGAAACTCGCCGTGATGACCGTGTCCTTGAAGACCGCCGCACCGCCCGGGCAGAACGTCGGACACACGCCTGGCTGAGTGAGGTGTTCGGTGCAGCCAGTGACGAGGACCGCGAATGCCATGAACCCGATCGCGCGGCGCATCATGAGAGCACATCGCCAGTGAAGCCGGCCGGTAAGAGTTCGCGGGCTGTCCAGCGGAGCACCTCGTCACCGGCATAGCTCTCGATGACCAGATCACCGCCGAATTCGAGCAGCACTTGCCGGCACGCCCCGCAAGGCGAAACCGGGACAGGGGCGTCGGTCACCAGGGCGAGGCGCGTGAACTGGCGAGCGCCGAGCTGCACGGCGGCGGCAACTGCATTCCGTTCCGCACAGATCGTCAGGCCATATGAGGCGTTCTCTACGTTGCAACCGGCGACGATGATACCCTCCGCAGTCTCAAGAGCGGCTCCGACGTGGAATCCGGAGTACGGCGCATAGGCTCGGGCCCGGGCCGCCTCGGCAGCGGCTCGAAGATCATTCACGCTGACCAGACCTCACCAAGAAAGGATGTTCCCGCCGCCAGGGGGGCCACGCCGAGGAACTCGGCGATGGTCTGCCCCAGATCGGCAAACGTGGCCCGTTCACCAATGGACACCGGTCGAACCCTTGGTCCGAAGACCAGAACCGGCACGCGTTCCCGGGAATGATCGGTCGACGGCGTGGTCGGATCGTTTCCATGATCGGCCGTGAAGATAATCAGATCATCCTCCTGAACCGGCTCGAGGAGTCGCGGGAGCCTCGCATCGAGTTCCCGCAGCCCCCCGGCGAAGCCCCCGATGTCATTGCGGTGGCCCCAGCTCTGGTCGAATTCGATCACGTTCGCGAACAACAGGCCCCGATGCATCGAGGCCAGCCCGCCTTCGATCAATGAATAGGCCTCGGCATTGGTCGTCGTATGGATGCTGGTCAGGTGTCGGCGGGCAAAGAGGTCGTCAACCTTGCCCACGCCGACGACGGGAATGTGCGCTTCGGCGAGATGATCGAGCAGCGTCGGACCGGTCGGTGGCACCGAGACATCCTTGCGATTGGCCGTGCGATGCCACGCCCCGGCCGACCCGACGAACGGCCTGGCGATGACGCGCGAGACGCCGTACTCACCCGCGCAGATCTCCCGCGCAATGTCGCAGGCCGCGTACAGCTCCTTCAGCGGCACGACCTGCTCATGCGCGGCGACTTGAAACACCGAATCGGCCGAGGTGTAGACAATCCACTTGCCGGTCGCGACGTGCTCCGCGCCCAGGTCGTCAAGGATCGCCGTGCCCGAGGCGGTGCGATTGCCGAGGACGCCGCGGCCGGTCCGCCGGGAGAACTCTGCCAGCAACTCGGCGGGGAATCCCCGTGGAAAGGTCGGGAACGGTACTGGCAAGACTACCCCGCACAGTTCCCAGTGTCCGGTGGTGCTGTCCTTCCCCGAGCTGGCCGGCTGGGCGGTGCCGAAGGCGGCCCGCGGGGCCGCTGCCCTCGGCATGCCAGTGTCGCCGCAGTGGCCGAGGCCGAAGGCAGTGAGATTCGGCAGGACCAGCCCTGGCGTCGCCCGAAGCACGTTGCCGAGCGTGGCACTCCCCTGGTCGCCGTAGGCCGCGGTGTCGTGCGCCGCCCCGACGCCAAGCCCATCCAGGACGATCAGCGCTGCCCGGCGAGTCACGCGGTCTTGCCGGTCGCGAAACGAAATCGCAGGGACGTCAGCGCCTGGTCGAGGAGCTGGGTCTCATCGGCTTCAAGATTGCCGCGCGTCTTTTCCTGGAGCGCCGCGAGGGTGTCGATCAGCGCCTGGGCGAGTTGCCGGGGATCGCCAGCGCCGGCCTGTTCGGCCCCGGGCGGAAGCTGGCCATCCAGCGCGGAATTGGCCTGCGCGGCCAGTCCAAAGACGAGGGACATGAAGTGCTGGTTCATTCGGCACGGTGGTAGATGCGCGGCAGGCGGCTGCCGAGCGCGGTGAGCAATTCGTAACTGATGGTCCCGGCAAGCGCCGCCTGTTCGTCCAGGGTCACCAGGCCTCCAAAGATGGTCGCGACGTCCCCGATCGACACCGGCAGGTCGCCGGCATCAATCGTGATGTGATCCATCGAGATCCGTCCCACGATGCGCAGCCGTTGCCCCAGCAATTCGACGGCGCCCACGTTCGAAAGGGAGCGATGCACCCCGTCGGCGTACCCGATTCCGAGCGTGGCCACCGTGGTCGCGTTCGGAGCGGTCCAGGTGGCGTCATAGCCGACCGTGTCCCCCCGGCCGAGGCGCCGGACGCCAACCACCCGGGCCGAGAGGCGCGCGACCGGAATGGCATCCAGCCCGGGGACGAATCCACCATAGACATGGATGCCCGGGCGAACCAGATCGGCGGCATAGGTGGCCCCGTAGGCCCCGACCGCTGAGGAGGCGACATGCAGCAGCGGGGGTCGGCGGCCGAGCGCTCCGAGGGCGACCTGGAAGCGGCGCCACTGCTCCGCACAGTTGATCGGGTCGCGTTCCGCGGAATGGAAGTGGGTGTACGCACCCTCCCATCCGGTCGCGTTGGCGAGCAGATTGCCCGCAGCGGCAAGCGTCGCGACGTCATCCCAGCGGAACCCGGACCGGTTCATCCCGGTGTCGATCTCGAGGTGGAAGGGGCTGGTGCCGTGCCCCAGCCAGGCCTGCAACGCACCATAATCACTGATCGAAGGCCGGGCCGCCACCGTGGCGACCAGATCGACCATCGCCGGCACCAGCGGTGAAAGCACCACGATCGGTTGGGCGATGCCGTTGAGGAAGAGCTCCCGCGCCTCATCAACCGTGGCGACGCCGAAGCCCCAGGGGTCCAGGGCGGTCAGGGCGCGGGCCAAGGCGACGGCGCCAAGGCCGTAGCCATCGGCCTTCACCATCGGGAGCAGCGGGACACCAGTCAGGGCCGAAAATGAACGGGCGTTGCGGACGATGGCGTCGAGATCCACGTCCACCCAGGCCCGAGCCGTGTCGGGAGTTAGTCGTTTGCGCACAGTGGGAGACTAGGAGCGGAGGGGAATCGATGCAAGACGAATCGGCATTGGGGCGGGCGGTGGCCATGGTCGCGGACCTGCGGGACCGTTGCGACTGGGACCGGATCCAGACTCGCGAAACCCTGCGACCCTACCTGATCGAGGAAGCCCATGAGCTCGCGGCGGCCCTGGCCTCGGGCGATCCCGGTGAGATCCGCGAGGAGGTGGCCGACCTGATGCTCCACCTGGCGTGGCAATTGGTCCTCGGGCTGGAGACAGGCGAGTTCACCCCCGACCAGGTGGCGGACGACCTGGTCGCCAAGATGCGCCGGCGCCATCCCCATCTCTTCGAACTGGGAGAGCGGGAACGGTGGGAATCGCTGAAATCCCGCGAGGGGAAGACTGGCCGGGGGACCCTGGATGGGCTGCCCAACACCCTGCCGGAGCTCCTGCTCGCCTACCGATTGCAGGAACGGGCCGCCGATGTCGGCTTTGACTGGCCGGACACCGACGGTCCGCTCGCCAAGGTGCGGGAGGAACTCGCGGAAGTCGAGGCGGAGTTGCCCGCCACCGGCCCGGGGAACCAGGAGCGGCTGCACGACGAGATCGGCGACCTGCTCTTTGCAGTGGTCAATCTGGCGCGGAAGCTCGGGGTCCAGCCTGGCAGTGCCTTGGAGCGCTCCAACCGGAAGTTCCGCCAGCGATTCGTCATGGTGGAACAACTCGCCCGGGACCGCGGGGTCGTGATGACCGACGCGACGCTGGCGGAGTTGGATGTGCTGTGGGATGCTGTGAAAGCGGGAGAAGGCAGGTGATTGGTGATTGGTGAATGCACCGATCACCGTTCACCGTTCACCGTTCACCGCTCACCGCCCACCGTTCACGCCTATGGGTAGAGCCGGTGGATCTGCCGCGGAAACGCGATCGTTTCGCGAATGTGGGGAATGCCGCAGATCCAGGCCACGGTGCGTTCGAGACCGAGGCCGAAGCCCGAGTGCACGAAGCCACCATACTTCCGCAGGTCGAGATACCAGCCGTACGACTTGGGGTCGAGCCCCTGGGCTTCGATGCGGGCGAGCAGCCGGTCGTAGTCGTCCTCGCGCTGTGAGCCACCGATGATCTCGCCGTACCCTTCCGGCGCCAGGCAATCGTTGCAGAGCACGGTGCGCAAATCGTCCGGATTCTCCTTCATGTAGAACGCCTTCGCCTCCTTCGGGTAGTTCATCACGAAGACGGGGAGGTCGTAGTCCGCAACGATCAGCGCCTCATCCTCGGCGCCGAGGTCTTCGCCCCAGGTGGTCGTGCTCCCCTTGCGATGCAGCAGGTCGATCGCGTCGCTGTACTCGAGTCGCGGAAACGGCGGCTTGATGTGCTCGAGCTTCGTGAGATCGCGCTCGAGCTCCGTGAGCTCGGCCGACCGCTTCTCGAGCGCGCGGTGCACGAGATAGGAG
>JANYAG010000235.1 GCA_025361465.1 Gemmatimonadota bacterium | reverse complement strand
CGAAAGGTGCTCGGCGACTCGACCAAGGTACCGGCCGCGTACCGGGCCGAGATCGACACGCTGACCCGGCTGCTCACACCGCTGCGCCGGAAGTTCGCCATTGTCGACGAGGGCGAGGAATTCGAGTACACGCCGGATCTTGCCCGCGGGATCGTCCAGAACAAGCTCGGCGGGGTGATTGGCAACCTCAGCGGCTTCCTCGCGGGACCAAGTGCCACCGACCTCCGAGCACTGGGAGAGGTGCGCACCGAGGCGCCGGCAGCGATCGTCGAGACCAACATGCTGGTGGCGCGCTTTGCGGTGTTCGTCAAGCGGCTCGCCGCGGATGGGGTGTACCCCGTGGTGCCCAAGGTGATCGAGTGATTCGCGGTCGGGCGGCCTGCCCCGTTAACCCGCCGATGCCGACGGGTTAACGGACCCGAGCGGTCAGGGCTTCTTTGGTGCCAGCTTCGGCTTCAGCTTCCAGAAGGGGTCGGAGGCGCGCTGTTCCGGGGTGAGCGCGCTCTGGGCCGAATTGTAGGCCCAGATGTTCGAATTCACCGACACCACCGCCTTGGCGAAGAAGTCGTCGAAGAGCTTACGGTCCTCCGCTGTGAAGGACGCGAAGACCTTCGGATCGTCGGCCATGGCCGCATCAAAGCCGGCCATCGACGTGTGGCTGGCGAAGATCCAGTAGGTGTCACCCGGCGCGCCCTGCAGCACCTGGAAGACCCGGAACTCCGGATTGACGCCACCGCGCTTCGCCGCGGCAATGTACGCCTTGGCCGCCGCGTCGAAGGCCTGCCCATTGCCGGGCCGGATGCGCCATTCGGTCCACTCCGTCACCCGGCGGGTCAGCACGTTGGGCATCGGGCCGGCCGAGAGGTCCGGGCGCAGCACGGCGATGTAGTTCCGCCCATCGGAGATGAACTTCCCGTCGTCGCCGACCAGCGACGGCATCGCCGCGGCGTAGCGAGGATCCTTGTTGTACAGGTCGTTGTTCTTGCCAATCTGATCGTAGCTCGACACGCTCGTGATCCAGCAGGTCTCCGCCAGCCCGGTGGTGCTCTGGACCGCCAGCGCTGGGGCAAACCCCTTCACCGCCTCGCTCGCCCGGGCCCAGGCTTCTTCGTGCTGGTCGTGCGCCGGACCCATGCCCGGCTTCACCCATTCACAGCCGACCGCCATCATCGCGGGCGGCATCAGTGTCGCCTGGGCGTGCAACGGCGGGACCGCGCCCAATGCACTGCCTGCCACCGCCAACCAACCGAGTTTCCGGATCATCCTGATCATCGTGGCATCCTCTCGCCGCGCCAGCATGACGCGGCATACAGGTGGGAAGGGACTCCGCGCCCGCCGATCGTTCTGGGGGCACCGTCGCCCGGATACGATAACTCCGAGTACATTAGTCGGCAATCGCGCGGCCCACAGTGATTCATGCCCGGAATGAGCCGCTCTACTGCGGACAGCTGACGCTTCGCGGCGGGCCCGTTGCCGTCGCGATACTGAGTTCGGTGACGTTGGCCCCGACGGTTGCGCTCACAGGAAGCATGGGGCCACCCACCGCGGGAACCCGCATCACGTTGTAGGGTCCGGCGGCACTCGCCGAGTAGGTGAAGTAGACCCAGTTCGCACAGAACTGGGGCGAGAAGGCCAAGCCCGACGCCGGACTGATCGCCACGGCAGGCGTCGCCGGGTTGGTGAGATCCTGCACGAAGACCTGACTGTGGCTGAAGAAGGGATCGAACATGACGTACGCCAGCCCGGTGTTGTTCTGCGAGAGCGCCGGCTGGTACTCGTCGGTGCCCGACGTCATTTGCACCAGTCCCGTCGTCACCGGCGGTCCGGCCACGCCCGGGTACGGCAACCGGAAGACGTGGGTCCCCACGCTGCCGAGCGGCCGCCAGTCGATGTAGAGCTGGCCGTTCGAGCCGGCACCGATTGAATTGATGACCCCGTGCAGGTTGGTCAGGCGAATCGGCAGCCCCGACGCCCGGGTGATCGCATAGATGTCGCCGGCACCGTCGATCGTCGACTGTTGCACGATCAGAAGGGTGTTGGCATCGTAGAAGGCTGAAGTGAGCGGCGAAGTATTCGGTGTTACCGGCACGTCCACTTCAACCGTGTTCGGGCCATCAAAGAAAGTCTTCTCGAAGTACTGACCGGTGGGAGTCCGGGAGATAAACGCGAACGGCGGCGAACCGGTGCCCAGCGGTCCCAGCGCGGGGACGTCGCCGGTCAGGTCGCTGGTAATCGGTGTTTGGGTCAGGTCGAGGACCTTGTAAATGAGATCGCCGCCCGGGACTGCTTCCTTGACGGCCATGACCACGTGTTCGCATGGCGGCGTGGTGTTGATCACCGTCACGCGCAGCCGCACGGTATCAGTGCCAACCACGACACTGACCGTGGCCGTCCCCGGCAGGTTCCCGTAGAGGAGAATCTTCGGTGGCTGGCCAGGATATGCTGACGCCCGGGCGATCGTCGGCTGGTCGGAGGTGATGTTGATGGCGTTGGTGCCGAGCTGCCCGCCCCGGGGCCAATAGGTCGAGAACGCCATGCCACTCCCGGCACAGACGGTCACGCTACCCAAGTCGCTGAAGAGGTCACTCTCCACCGACAGCGGCGCAGCGAACGGCGCCCACTCCGTCAGGTAGAGCGGTGGAATGACGCCGCTGTAGTTGGTGAAATGGGTCGTCGGGCCCTGGAGGAGGTGGGCGACCGTGTCGACCGTGCTGCCGCCCACGGCACTCCATGCCGCCGTCCCGGCAATATCGAGCTGGATCGCCCGCTGCGGCATGCCAGCCGGGGTCTTGGCTGGATCGTACCTGATCCGCACCGTCACCGGCTGCGCGAATTGCGTTCCGCTCGGCTCGAAATCATACGGTGTGCCCGCGATCAGCAGGGCGCTGGCGGGAAAGGTCGTTGCCGGGACGACGCTGATGCCGGTCGGCTGCAGCAGGGCCCCGGCGGGGATGACGACGGTCGCATTGCCATCAGTCGACGTCACCGTTCCGCCGGCGCTGCCAATGACGGTGCCTGCCGTGACCGTGACCGTCGCCGTGGCGGTCTTCCCTTCACTGGCCACGGTGATCGTTGCTGTCCCGATGGCGACCGCCGTCACCATCCCGGTGCTCGAGACGGTGGCGATGGGTGACGCACTGCTTGTCCAGGTCGCCACGCGCCCAACGAGGATATTGCCTGCGCCGTCCTTCGTGGTATCGGTGAGTTGCATAGTGCTGCCTGGCAGCAGGACAACGGCACTCGGCGAGAGAACGATCGACGCGACGGGGGCGACTGGCGGGGTCACCGTGATCGTCGCACCCGCCGACTTTCCTTCGCTGGTCGCGGAGACTGTGGTCGTTCCTGCCGCCACAGCCGAGACCAGTCCGGTGCTGGAGACGGTGGCGACCGCCGGCGTGGTCGAGCTCCACGTGATCACCCGGCTGGACAGGCTGTTTCCGCCAGCGTCCTTTGCCACGGCGGTGAGCTGGAGGGTGGCACCAGCAGTCAGGGAACCACTACTGGCCGAGAGCGTGACGGTGGCCACCGGGACCGGGGTCGCGCCGGTGGCCGACCCACCGCTGCAGCCAGCCAGCACTGCAGCCAGAGCACCGACGGTGAATACGCTTCTCATGGCGACCTCTCGGGTGGCGAGTGGTGTCCGTATTGCGGGTCGTGAAGTCCTTGGAGGCGTAGGTGACAATGACGCGGCAACGTGGTGGCCGCAGGCCTCACCGACTAAATATATCCCAATTCCCGGAACTGGTGGCTCATGTGGGGCCATCGTCCGTAGCCCACAGGGAGACCCCATGCCCGAAGCGCCGGAAATCGATACCGACAAGCTGCGCGAGACGATCGACGATGAGATTGAGAAGGAGGGCGGTGGCCTGCTGCGCGGCATCGCGCTGACGACCGCGGTGCTCGCCGCGCTCGCGGCCGTTGCGTCGCTGCAGGCCGGCTCGACGGTGAACGAGGCCCTCGTCCTCAAGACCGAAGCGGGGCGGCTGCAGGCTGAGGCCTCGGACCAGTGGGCATTCTATCAGGCGAAGGGGATTAAGGCCGCCGTGGCCAACGCGAGCGCCGAGCAATGGCGCGCGCTCGGGAAGCCGGCCCCGGTCTCGTTGACGGAGCACGCGGAGAAAGAGGCACGCGATCAGCAGGACATTCGCAAGGCGGCCGAGGCAAAGGAGCACCAACGCGACGCGAAATCGAGCGAAGCAGATGAACTGCTGGAGCGACACCACACCTTTGCGAACGCGGTCGCCTTGTTCCAGGTCGCGATCGCCCTGGGTGCGGTGGCTGCACTGACTCGACTCCGTCCTGTCTGGATCGGATCGATCGTGCTGGGACTCGCCGGGCTCGCCCTGTCCATCCTCCAGTGGATCCGTTGAGGGGAGAAAGGTGACCGGCTAGTCCACTGTCTCCATTCGCCAATCCCAGATCGGCGCGGCCAGAGCACCACTACTTGAGGAATCCCGCCATTCTACCGGGAAGCCGTCTTGCGATTCCGGCCAGATTTCGGGCCTCGGCAGACACCCACGACCTCTCCTCAGGACCAAGCACAAACCCCACCAACGCATGAAGCATTGATGGGGCAAGGAGTTGGAACGAGTGGGCCTGGGAGGACTTGAACCTCCGACCTCACGCTTATCAGGCCGCTGGAGAAAATCACGGATTCCGGCGCAATGCCGGAGTTTCCTAGGAAAACCCGC
Organism: Gemmatimonadota bacterium; assembly: GCA_025361465.1. Lineage (GTDB taxonomy): Bacteria > Gemmatimonadota > Gemmatimonadetes > Gemmatimonadales > GWC2-71-9 > Palsa-1233. The sequence continues at coordinate 218 of JANYAG010000235.1, read as the reverse complement.
CCTTCTGCCGGGAAGCGGTTTTGCGATTCCGATCCCTTTTCGGACACGAACGGACACCCAACGGACACCCGGACGACCTCACGCCTCGGGGAAACGTCGCGTGAACAGGTCGTCGGTTCCAAGCCCCCGCCAACCTTCCAAGCCGCCCCGGGAGCGACGATCTTCGGTCACCGGGCGCCCCTTTCGTCGCTACAGCCCAATTCGAGCAGGCTGAGGAG
>JANYAG010000223.1 GCA_025361465.1 Gemmatimonadota bacterium | reverse complement strand
AGCCCGATGAAGCCAAGCGCGAAAGCGACGAACTGGCCGATCGCGGCGGCGATTTCGGTCGCGCGCACATAGCCCAAGCGGCTCGCCAGCAGCGCCCGCAGCACACGTCCGCCATCCATCGGGAAGGCCGGGATCATGTTGAACCCGAGCAGGAGGATATTGGTCCAGAGCAGGGCCTGCAGCATGGATCCTTCGACAAAGGCCGGCTTCAGGGCCTCAGCGAAATGGCCGGTGAGGTTGAGCCAGAGGCCGATCGCCATGATGATCACCACGGTCACCAGGGGACCGGCGAGTGCCACGACCAGTTCCTGGATTGGTTTCTCGGGCATCCGGGCGATCCGGGCGATTCCCCCGATCGGCGTCAGCAGGATCTCCGGGGTGGCGATGGCAAAGTGGCGCGCCGCGAAGATGTGCCCGAACTCGTGCAGCAGGACGGAGAGGAAGAGCAGGGCGAGGAAGACCACCTCCTCGATCGCGCCGGCGCTGCCGCCACCCTGCCATCCCTCCCAGCCATACCAGAGCATGAAGAGGATCAGGGTGATATGGATGCGGACCTGCGTCTCGCCGACTCGGAGGATCCTGAAGGACCAGCGCATGCCCACACTCCCAGGGTGAGGAACTCGGGTGACGCGGCGGACCGCTGTCCCCGGCCCCTCGTGATCGTTAAATTTGCCCGGTTCACTCTCAGGAACCACCCCCGGAGTTGCCGATGGCCTCGTCCACCACCCCGATCCTGCCGCCAACGGCCACGGAACCGCCCAAGTGGACCGTGAAGGATGCCGAGAAGCTCTACAACATGCGCGGCTGGGGCCGCGGGTATTTCCGGGTCAACGATCAGGGGCACGTGACCGTCCATCCCGACGGCTCGCCAAGCCGCATGATCGACCTCTACAACATCGCGATGGACCTCGATGCCCAGGGCGTCGGGTTGCCGCTCCTGCTGCGCTTCTCCGACATCCTCAAGTCGCGGATCGAGGAACTGGCCATCTGCTTCAAGAAGGCCATCGAGGAGTTCGGGTATCAGAACGGCTACACCACGGTGTATCCGGTCAAGGTGAACCAGCAACGACACGTGGTGCAGGAGATTGTCGAGTTCGGCACGCCGCACGAGGTCGGGCTGGAATGCGGTTCCAAGCCGGAATTGATGGCGGTGCTCGGCCTCAACGAGAGCACCAAGCACCTGATCATCTGCAATGGGTACAAGGACGAGGAGTTCATGCGCCTCGCCTTGATCGGGCAGCAGCTGGGGCACAAGGTGATGATCGTCGTGGAGCAGCTCAACGAGCTTGAGGTGCTGCTCAAGGTGGCCGGCGAGATGAACGTCGAACCGACCGTGGGCGTCCGCATCAAGCTGGCGACGGAAGGCTCGGGACGCTGGGCCAAGAGCGGCGGCGAGAAGTCGAAGTTCGGCCTGTCCGCGGTGGAGCTGGTCCGGTTGCTTGACAAGCTCGAGGCGGCCGGGAAGAAGCACCTGCTCACGCTGGTGCACTTCCACCTCGGCAGCCAGATCACCGATATCCGCTACATCAAGGCGGGTCTCGAGGAAGTCGGGCGCTATTACGTCGAGATGCGAAAGATGGGGTTCGGCCTCACCCACGTCGACGTCGGTGGCGGCCTCGGGGTCGATTATGACGGGTCGCGCACCACCCGTCCCGCGTCGATGAACTACACCATGCGGGAGTACGCCAACGATGTGGTGTACACCATCGGCGCCATCTGTCGCGACGAAGAACTGCCGATGCCGTCGCTGATCTCGGAGTCGGGCCGCGCCATCACGGCCCACCACTCGCTGCTGCTCGTCAACGTCATCGATTGTGAATCCCAGTTCGAGCCGCGACCCGTGTCACTGTCACCGGACGCGCCGCAGCTGATGCTCGACATGAAGGAGAATCTCGAGTCGCTCTCCCCCGAGCGGATCGACGAGACCTTCCACGACGCCATGTTCGCCAAGGAACGGGCCCAGGAATATTTCGCCAGCGGGGTCTACTCGCTGCGGGACCGCGCCGACGCCGAGCAGCTCTACCTGACAACGCTCAACGCGCTGAACGCCGTGCTGGGCGACGACAAGACCTCCCACCCCGAGATCAGCAATCACCTCGAGGCGGCGCTGGTCGACCGATACTTCTGCAATTTCTCGCTGTTCCAGTCGCTGCCCGACAACTGGGCGATCGACCAGCTCTTCCCGATCATGCCGATCCATCGGCTCGACGAAGTGCCGTCGCGCCGCGGCACGATCCAGGACGTGACCTGCGATTCGGATGGCGTCATCGATCGCTTTGCCGGCGGCCGCAAGGGGAAGGCGTCGCTCGAGCTGCACCCCTATCGCGATGAAGAACCCTACATCCTGGGCTTCTTCCTCACCGGGGCCTATCAGGAGATCCTCGGCGACCTGCACAATCTCTTCGGGGACACCAACGCCGTCCACGTCCGACTGAAGGACGACGGCTACGAGATCACCGACCTCGTCCACGGCGACACGGTCACTGAGGTGCTGACTTACGTCCAGTTTCACGCCAGCGATCTGCTCGCCACCTTCCGCCGCAAGGTGGCACGCGCCACCCACCTCGGTCGGCAGGACGCCAATGCCTTCATTGCCGACTACGTGGCCGGACTCGAGGGGTACACGTATCTGGAAGGGGAGCTGCCGGGGGAGTAGACGAGAAGCGAGAAGGGAAAAGCGAGAAGCCGTACCAAGCGGGAGGATCACTCCGCCGGGTACGGCTTCTCGCTTCTCGCTTCTTCCTGCTGCTATCTCTTCGCCATCGGCACGAACGCCCGTTCGTCCTTGCCGGTGAAGATCTGCCGCGGCCGGGCGATCTTCTGCTCCTTGTCATTGATCATCTCTTCCCACTGGGCCAGCCAGCCCGGCAGGCGTCCCATGGCAAAGAGCACCGTGAAGTAGTCGGTCGGGTACCCCATCGCCTGATAGATCAGGCCGGAGTAGAAGTCGACGTTGGGGTAGAGCTTCCGCTTGATGAAATACTCATCCGACAGGGCGATCCGCTCGAGTTCGAGGGCGATCTCGAGCTTCGGGTTCAGGCCGGTCTGCTTGAAGACGTCATCGGCCACGGCCTTGATCAGCTTGGCACGCGGGTCGTAGGACTTGTACACCCGGTGGCCGAAGCCCATCAGGCGGCCGTGCCCGGCCTTGACCGAGTCGATGAAGGCCGGGATCCGGTCCGCGCTGCCGATCTCGTCCAGCATCACGAGGACCGCTTCATTGGCGCCGCCATGCGACGGGCCGTAAAGGGCGGCGATCCCGGCCGACACGGCCGAGAACGGATCGACGCCGGACGATCCGACGGCGCGCACCGCGCTGGTCGAGCAGTTCTGCTCGTGGTCGGCGTGCAGAATCAGCAGGATTTCAAGCGCCTTCTGCAGCACCGGGTTGGGCTCATGCTTGCCGCCGATGCTGAACGTCATGTTGACGAAGTTGCCGATGTAGTCGAGGTCGTTGCGCGGCAGTTCGTAGGGGAGGCCGCGGGAGTGACGGAAGATGTACGCCGCGATGGTCGGCAGCTTGGCCATCAGGCGAACGCGCTGCGCATAGCGGTTGGCCGGGTCATCGATATGCTTGGCGTCCGGATAGAAGGTCGAGAGGGCGCCGACGATGCCGAGCAGCATCCCCATGGGATGGGCATCGTAGCGGAATCCTTCGAGGAACTTGATGATGTTGGTGTGCACGTAGGTGTGGTACTGGATGTCTCCGGTCCACTGCTCGAGCTGCGGCTTGGTGGGCAGCTCGCCCTCGTTCAGCAGATACGCGACTTCAAGGAAGCTCGCCTTGTCGGCGATCTGCTCGATCGGATAGCCACGGTAGCGAAGGATGCCGCGATCCCCATCGATGAACGTGATCGCGCTGCGACACGCGGCCGTGTTCATGAAGGCAGGGTCATAGGTCATCAAACCAAAGTCGTCGTCCTTGACCTTGATCTGCCGCAGGTCGATCGCGCGCACGGTCTCGTCGGTGATCGGGACGTCGTATTGCTTCCCGGTCCGGTTGTCGATGATGGTAATCGTTTCGCTCGCCACGGGGGCCGCCTCTTGGAGTCAAATGTCACGCACTGTTGCGCTACTTCGGAGCGCCATAATAGTAATCCGGACAAGCACCATGGAAGGGGCCTTTCCCGGCTAACTTTGGGTACCATGTCCGTGTCAGATTCTCGCAATTCCCTGTCGCCCGGTTCGCGCCGCGTGGGGTTCCTCGTCGGGGCCGTTATCGGCGCCGCCTTGGCCGCGTCCACCAGCGACTGCCATGATCTTGCGGCCATTCGGGAGCGACTCGCCCCGGGCGGCCAGCCACGACCGAGCGGACCTCGCCCGGGGCAGCGGCGTGCGGCGACCGCCCTGGCTGACGGCCTCCTCGAGGAGCTGCTGGCCGGTGGCGTCGATCTCCATCGGTTGTCGCATCGCTGGGTCGAGTGGTGGCGCGCTGACGGCTCGGACGCCGACCCGCTCCTCGCGGCGGCCCTCAATCACCTCCGCGACTTCGACGCCCCCATCGGCCAGCTCGGGATGGCCGGGACGGCTCCGATCGCCGCCGCGCTTCCCTCGGCGCTGGCAAGTGCCTCCCCCCAGTCGATGATCGCCGGGGCGTTCCACGTGGCCCGCCTGCTCGATCCTTCAGAGGAAGCGGGGTTGGCCGCAGTAGCCGTGGTCGTGGCTGCCGCGTCCCTGCTGGAGGGTCGCCGGGACGTGGTTCCCGACGCCCTGACGATCCTCCTGGCCAACGACGCCCCGGCGGTGATGGTAGCTGCCGTCCGCGACGTTCCGCGAAACCCCGGGCAGGTGCCCGCCGTGCCTCGCGGGGGCGCGCCGCCAACGACAGCGCTCGCCTGGCTGCTCTGGATGGTGGCCTATCAGCCTCGCGGTGCGGAGGCGCTCACGCTGATGGTGCTTGCCGGGGGAGTGTCACCAACCGTCGGAGCAGCGCTCGGTGCGCTGCTCGGTGCCCGCGACGGGATTGCCGATTGGCCTGCGGAATGGCTCACCGGAGCGGGGGAAGAAGTCGTGCTGCGTTCGGCCCTCGCGAGGCAGTTGTCCGGGGAGTAGGGGCCGCTGAGGCGGGTTACTTGGCCCGGACCATCCCATCCTCGAGCCAGGCGTGCTCGGCGGCCATGACCTCCTGGGCAAGGTGGTAAGTCGGCACGTCGTCGGCATTGAAGGTCGCCGCGAACAGGTCGTCCACCCGTCGGCGTGCGTGGAGGCAGAAGACGTCGGCCAGCTCGATCGCCTTGGGATTGCCACCCTGCGCCAGCGCGTTCGCCTGGCTCACCGCCGCGCTCATCGCGAACAACTCGGCACCAACATCGACCAGGCGGAACAACACGGCCTGGCGGTGTTCGAGTTTCGGCCCGAAGCGAACCATGGCGTGGAAGAGCGTACGCGCCAGCTTGCGTGAGCGCCGCTCGACAAAACGCACATGGGTGGCCAGCGTGCCGAACTCGCCAAATCGCGGCCAGCGCCCCCAGCCGAACCATTGTCCGGGATACCAGTGGGCGTAGAAGAAGGCGGCCCGCAACAGCGCCATGAACTTCTTGCCGCCGCTCGCCTTGGGATCGATCAGGTCGCCGGCCACGGAGAGATGAGTATCCAGCGCCTCCCGAGCGATGAAGAGCCGCATGATCTCGCTCGAGCCCTCGAAGATCCGGTTGATCCGGAAGTCGCGATACATCCGCTCCACCGGGTCGGGGCGATCGCCGCGTGAGCGCAGCGAGTCGACGGTTTCGTAGCCGCGCCCGCCCTTGATCTGGAGGCAGTTGTCGATGATCCGGTCGCCGATCTCGCTGTTCCACATCTTGGCGATCGCCGCTTCGAGCCGGATGTCGGTCGTCTTCCGGTCGGCCAGCAGCGACGCGAGATCGGAGACGGCCTGCATGGCAAAGGTGTCGGCGGCCATGCGCCCGAGCTTTTGCGCCACGGAGTCGTGCTTGCCGATGGCCTTTCCCCACTGCACTCGCTCGGCCGCCCAGCGCCTGGTGATCTCCAGGGCGCGCTTGGCGCCCGCGGCGCACGAAGCCGGCAGGGTGAGTCGCCCCGTGTTGAGCGTGGTGAGGGCGAGCTTGAGGCCCTTGCCTTCACCCCAGATGACGTTTTCGACCGGCACCTTCACGTTGGTGAAGCGCAGCATGCCGTTCTGCATCGCCCGCAGTCCCATGAAGTGCAGCCGGTGGGTGGTTTCGACGCCGGGCCAGTCACACTCGACAATGAACGCCGTGATCTTCTTTCCGGTGCGCGCCATCACGACGATCACCTCGGCCACCGGGCCGTTGGTGCACCAGAGCTTCTCGCCGTTGAGGATCCAGTGCGTCCCGTCGGCAGAGAGCTCGGCCGTCGTGCGCAGGCCTGCGGGGTCGCTGCCGACCTGCGACTCGGTGAGTGCGAACGCCGAAATCGCTCCCTTGGCGAGTCGCGGGAGATACTTCTCCTTCTGGGCGTCGGTGCCGAAGAGCTTGAGCGGCACTGCCACGCCGATCGACTGGCTTGCCGACAGCAAGGCCGTGAGCGAGCCGTCCTGCGAGGTGACCAGGGCAATGGCGTGAGTATAGGCGTATTGGGATAGCCCCAGGCCACCGTACTTCTCATCGATCTTGATCCCGAACGCTCCGAGTTTGCGCAAGCCGTCGACGACGTCCGCCGGGATTTCGGTCGTCCGGTCGATCTCGTCGCTGTCGACGTGCTCGCGCATGAACGCTTCAAGCGCCTGGAGAAACGGCGCGGCCTTGGCGGAATCCGCCGGGTCGGGAGTCGGGTATGGATGGATGAGGGGGAGTCGCAGTCGTCCCTCGAACAGTTCCCGGACGAAACTGGCGCTGGTCCACTCGGTTTCGCGCGCGGCTTCAGCGACCGCGCGGGCTTCGTCGGCGGAATGGGCCGGGTGTGCGTCATGGGCCGGATTGGCCATGGCCGGTGGGGTGGATGCGGCTGGGATCGTCGTCACGCGGGACTCGGTGTTGGAGTCGGGGAGCTGCCGGTACGCAGGTGGCGCTGGCTGACGACCTTGGCGATCACCTTGCGATCCGCACCCAATTCGGTGAGCAGCTCTGCTTGGAGTGTAGCGGCGTCGGCAAAGATCTGCGAGAAGTCGGTCGGCATCGCGCCTTCGCTGGTCAGTTCGATCAGGCCGATCCGCAGTCGCTCGAGCGCGCCGATGGCCGACCGCTCCTGGGCGCGGAGGCGATCGGTGATGGCCTCCACCTCGTCGGTGATCGCCAGCGGCGACGCATCGAGGCGCCGGAGTGCGTCGCGGGCTTCACTGGCCCGTCTTCGCAACTCGCTCGCGAGCCGTGGCACGTCCTGAAGGCGTCGCCGTTCGGTGCGTGGCAGGGCATCCCAGAGGTCCTCGATGGCGACATCGAGCATCAATTCGGTTGGTCGATGCAAGGTGTGCTCGGCGACGCGTCCCTTGGGGAGAAACATGGCCGCTCGCCGGAAGCGGGCGGCTCCGGATGATGAATTCCAGAACGCCTGTTGCCGCCGCGCAATCCATCCGTTGGCGCGGAGACGGAAGGGCGGATGAAGGACCTGCAACGAGGTGCCGGTCCAGAAGACCAGGTGGGCCCACCGGGCCATGCTGTTGATGAACTCCCAATTGAATTGGTTCCACCTTGTCGGCCCATAATAGCGGGCGAGAAAGACAGTGCCCATCCCGCCACGCCCCAGCTCGCGCTCGAGCGAGTAGCGCCCGAGCAAGGCTTCCTGCAAGGCGACGAAACGATCATCCATCAGCCATCATCCATCATGTACCCTCATCACCCATCCTCGATCCCCAACGTCACACTGCATGTTGTCTCGAACCCCCCGCGGACGTTGTACCGTGTGCTGACCGTCAGCGTCCTGGCCTTGAGCAGTCGCTGCAAATCCTCCGCGAGGCGGGCCGTCACGTGTTCCTGGAAGATGCCGACATTCCGGTAGCTCATGACGTAGTACTTCAGGCTCTTGAGCTCGACACAGCAATCGCTGGGGATGTACCTGATCGTCAGTATCGCGAAGTCCGGCAGTCCGCTGTAGGGGCAGACGGCGGAGAACTCGTTGGTCTCAGTGACGATCTCCTGCTCCGGGCCCTGGTAGGGGAAGGTCTCGAGCACGGCGGCATCGATGGCCTCGGGGCCGGTGAACGGGATGGTGCGTCCTTCTGCGGTGGCCATGATCCCTCCGGATTGAGCGGCTCGCCCATCCAAAGCTACTCCGGCGGGGCGTCCTTTCGCCGTTTGACGAGCCGCCCGCTCTTCATGGCGTCGAATCCGTACTTGGCCCGGACCGCGTCCACGGCGGTCGTGATCTCGCGGCTGCGCTTCCGTTCCTCGGTCTCGAAGAGGTCGGGGGCTTCCGACGCGACCAGGCGGGTTGCACCGATCCCGAGGAGGCGGATCCGCTGGCCTCTCCGACGCGCCTCAGCGAATGCTGGTTTCAGCAGCACTCGCGCCGGAGCCAGCAGCTCGAGATCGAGGGCCGTGGACACTTCGAGGGTGGTCTGGCGGGTGATCGTGGTGAAGTCGCCGTGCCGCAGCTTGAGGACGATGGCACCAGCCACCAGTCCCTCGTCGCGCAATTGCCCGGCCACGCGCGAAGTGAGCAGCATCAGGACACGGTCGAGTTCCTCGGCTGACGACACGTCGCGACGAAAGGTGGTTTCGCGGCTTACCGATTTGGCCGGCCCATGGACGCGCAGCACCAGGCCGCCGCGACCTTCCGCCCGTCGGGTCAGCACGGCGGCCTCCTCGCGCCCGACGAGCGCCACGAGTTCCGGCATCGGCATCGCCTGGACCTGCGCCACGTCGATCAGGCCGCGTTCGGCGAGGCGCCTCGTGCTCTTGGGTCCGATGCCCGGCAGGGCGGCGAGCGGCAGTCCAGCCACGAAGCCGCGCTCCCATCCGTCACGCACTTCGCAGATGCCGCGGGGCTTGGCGTAGTCACTGGCGATCTTCGCGATCATCCGGTTCGGCCCGATGCCGATCGAGCAGTGCAATCCGCTGGATGCGCGCACGTCGTCGTGGATCTGCTCGGCCACGTCGAGCAGGGACACTGGATGCAGCAGGTCGGTGCCACTGAAGTCGAGATACCCTTCGTCCAGTCCCGTCATCGTCGCCAACGGGGCGTGTCGCTCGAGTACTTCCTGCACCTGATGACTTGCCTCGCGGTAGGTCGCAAACTCGCCGCGCACGAAGGTCGCCGTCGGACAGAGCCGCACCGCCTGGGCGATCGGCATGCCGGACCGGACACCGAATGCCCGGGCGCCATAACTGGCGGACTGCACCACGCCCCGGGAATCCCGCCGCCCGCCCACGATCAGCAGGTCCACATCCTGCAGTTCGGGCTGGTGCTTGCGGCAGACCTCGACGAAGAAGGCGTCCAGGTCGACGTGCATGATCCGGATCGACATGCCCTAGATTCTAGCGGTCTCGAATCCTGGAATGACGATGCGAATCGGTTTTGCCGGACTCGGTGCCATTGGCACCCCCATGGCCGCGCGGTGCGCGGCGGTCCACCAGCTGGCGGTCTGGAACCGCACGGCGGAGCGGGCCACGGAATTCGCGAAGGCCACTCCCGGCAGTCGTCAGGCGATCTCGCCTCGCGACCTCGCCGAGGGAGCCGATGCCATCATCACCTGCCTTCCCACCTCGGCCCAGGTTGAGGCACTGCTCGAGGGGCCGGATGGTCTGCTGGCGGGCATGACCCAGGGGAGCATCCTGGTCGACTGCACCTCAGGTGATGCCGCCACGTCCCGCCGGATCGCCGAACGGTTGGCGACCCTGGGAATCGCCTTCGTCGATGCCCCGTTGAGTGGCGGCCCGCCACTGGCGATCCAGGGAAAACTCACCGTGATGTGCGGTGGGAGCCCAGCGGATGTGGAGCGTGCGACGCAGGTCGTCGCTCCCTTCGCGGCCAAGGTGGTGCGAATGGGACCGGTCGGGGCAGGCCACGCCATGAAGGCGGCGAACAACGCCCTCCTGGCCGCCAACATCCTGACCTTGGCCGAGGCGCTCGTTACGCTCGCCAAGGCGGGGATCGCTCCGCGGGACGCCGTGGACGTCCTCAACGCCTCGAGCGGCCGCTCGTTCGTCAGCGAAGTCCTGATCCCCGATCGGGTGCTCTCGGGCACCTGGCCGAGGCTCTTCCGCATGGCCCTGCTCGAGAAGGACATCGGCATCTTTCATGACTTGGCGGGTGAGGTCGGCGTCGCCGATCCCGTCCTCGGCTTCTCGCGCGAACAGTGTCGTGCGCTGCGTGCCGCTCTGGGCGAGTCAGCGGACTACCTCGATCCGATCCGCGTGGCGGAGCAGGCGGCGGGCGTGGAACTCCGCGGGTGAGCGAGCTCCTGCGGGGGGAGGCACCGGTCCTGGTCCTCATCGCCGTGCAGGACCTGGTGAACCTCGCCTCCTGCATCCGGATCGCGAAGAACTTCGGGATCGATACCGTGCGCCTCGTCAAACCCGAGTGCGAGATCGACCACTACCGGATCACCGGCGTCGCTCACAACACCGAGGACGTCCTCGATCGGATGACGATCCATGATTCTCTCGACGAGGCGCTGGCCGACGTAGTCTATGTCCAGGCCCTCACGGGTCGGGAACGCACCGCCAAGCGCACCGTGCTCCGCCCCCGCGCGGCGGCGACGGAGCTCATCGCGCGAGGTGGTGCTGGCCGGACGGCCATTCTGGCGGGCCGCGAGGACAAGGGGCTGAACAACGAGGAAATCGACCGTTGCGACGTCCTGGTGACCATCAGCGCCAATCCGGCCTATACCTCGCTGAATCTGGCGCAGTCGGTCGCGGTCTACGCGCATGAAGTCTGGGTGGCCCGCGGCGGGGACGAGATCCCGATCAAGCCGCCCAGGCACGCGGCCGACCCGGCCACCCATGCCCAGCTGGAGGCGCTCTTTGCCGACTGGGAGGCGGCGCTGCAGGCCATTCAGTTCTTCAAGAAACGGCACCCGGAAAAGGTGATGCGGAGCTTCCGGGAGCTGATTTACCGCGCCGCCCCCGACGGGAGGGAGGTCTCCCTGATCCGGGCAGTGGGTCTTGAGATTGGCCACTTCATCCGCCGGCAGGGACTCGGCCCCCCGGCGAGTTGATCCAACTTGTTTGTCTGACTAGCTTTGCGCCCTATCCGTGGAGGTAGCAGCCAGCCGGGCTCCTCCACCACTGGTCGGGCCCACATCACATTGTCCACGTCCTCGCCCTCATTCGGCGGTCAGCGGATATGCGCAAGCAGTTCCTCATCGGTATTGCTGGGGCAGCGACGGCGTTGGTGGCCTTCGCCGTCCTGTCACGGCCGTCGGGTGCCCAGCAGAAGCCAGCGGTCGGTCCGACGCCCTTGACCAAGTCGGATTCATCGAAACTTCAGGGTCCCAAACAACCGATCTTCTACCGGCACGACGTCCATGCTGGCCAGCTCAAGATCCAATGCCAGTACTGCCACTACTCGGTGGCGGCCTCCTCGGAGCCCGGGATTCCCACACTGAATTCCTGCATGGGGTGCCACAACCTGGTCCTCGGGAAGACCCCTGAGAACAAGGCGGAGATCAAGAAGCTCGCGACCGCCTGGAGCAAGAAGGAGCCGGTGGAATGGGTGCGGGTCCACGAGGTGGCCAAGCACGCCCATTTCTCCCACGCCAGGCACATCAAGGCCATGGGCCCGCAGGCGTGCGCCACCTGCCATGGCAACCTCTCGAGGATGCCTCAGGTGTACAAGGTGAACAACGTGAACAACATGGGTTTCTGCATCGGCTGCCATATCGAGCGCAAGATCACGCGTGACTGCTCCACGTGCCATTACTGACATGACCATCCGACTTCCCGAATCCGGAGCGGCAATGGCCGACGAGTCCGCGACGCAAGGCGTCGATCGGCGGCAATTCCTGAAGGTGCTTGGCGTCAGCGGTGTCGGCACGGCAGTGCTGGCAGGGTGCTCGACGGACCGGGTGACGAAGCTCGTCCCCTACCTCGTGCAGAGCGAAGACCAGGTGCCGGGCATCCCGACCTGGTACGCCAGCACCTGTGCTGAGTGCAGTGCCGGCTGCGGCCTCCACGTCAAGACCCGCGAAGGACGGCCAGTCAAGCTCGAAGGCAATCCGGAGCATCCGACCAATGCCGGGACGCTCTGTTCGCGGGGGCAGGCCGGCCTGCAGGCACTGTACCACCCGGATCGTCTCAAGGCGCCGATGGCGCGCAATGCCGCCGGCACGTTTGACGAGATCAAGTGGGACGATGCGATCGCCCGGCTGGCCGCCAAGGTCGGTTCCGCCAGCGGCAAGCTCGCCGTGCTGAACGGCTATGGTCCCTCCACATTCACCACCATGCTTGAGGGCTGGACCAAGGCACTCGGCGGGACACACGTGGCCTACGAGCCGTTTGCCCGCGAGGCCGAGCGCGCCGCGAACCAGAAGACCTGGGGGCGCGACGACCTGCCGACCTACGACTTTGCGGCCGCGAAGCACATCGTCTCCTTCGGGGCAGACTTCCTCGAGACCTGGGGGCCGGTGGTCGAACAGCAGCGGGGCTTCGCGGCGGCGCACGGCTTCCACGACGGGACCATGTCGCGGCATGTCTTCGTGGGCCCTCGCCTCTCGCTCACGGCCGCGAACGCCGACGAATGGTTGAGCGTGCCGGCCGGCAGTGAAGCGCTGGTCGCCCTGGCCATGGCACAGGTGATCGCTGGACAGAACGGACACCAGCTCGGCAAGTCGTTGAGCAACTTCACCCCGGACTCGGTGGCCAAGGACACCGGCCTCTCGGTCGCACAACTCAACGATCTTGCCAAGGCCTTCATCGCCTCGGGACCGTCGCTCGCCGTGGCGGGTGGTGTGCCGGCGCAGCATCGTGGCGCGATCGAACTCTGCCACGCCGTCAACGTGCTCAACGAAGTCGCCGGCAATATCGGCCGGACGGTGCTCTTCGGCACCACCCCCGCGACGACCGACGGCTATGCCCGGACGCGCGAGCTCTTCGCGGCGATGGGCATAGCCGTCGGTCGTCGCGGGGGTGGTGCCGAAGAGCACCGTCCGGCCGATATTGCCGGCGACTTCGTTGAGCACGTTGACGGCGTGGCAGAGTTCGATCGCGCCACGATGCTGCGC
>JANYAG010000196.1 GCA_025361465.1 Gemmatimonadota bacterium | reverse complement strand
CGACCCCCAGCGGACGGCCGGCAATCCTGCATCCGCCTGATCTGCCATCGACACGGCTGGCGTGGCGCACGGTCGCTGATGCGCGAGTGCGGCCCAATGGGCCGTTCTGGCGGACGGTCCCGGCAGGTGTGGTCGTCGGAGGGATCATTCACCGCGTCGTGCTGGCGTGGGCGAGGCAGGTCGGTCGGCTGCTATTGCAAACCAGCAAGAGCCAAGTGGATTGGCACCTCGATCCGACCGAGCGCGCCGCCGCCCTGCTGCCAGGTGCCGCATGGCTCCCCGCGGACGTCGCGATCATCGGTGGGCGGCCGATCTGGATTGCCCAGGGACTGGTGCGACTGGAGCGCTTTCCGCTGGCGGCGCGGCTGACCTGGCAAGGCCAGGTGGTCGGCGGAATTGTTCCGGGCTTCATCGCCACCATCGACCCCGCGTCCGGTGCGACGGCGATCTATCTTGACCCTGGCGCCGATTCAACCGCAGCCGCCTGGGCGCGCTTCTTCCCCGGACTGGTCCTGCCGGCTGCTGCGATCCCGTCTGAGGTGAGGGCCGCACTCCCATATCCCGCCGCCTGGCTTGAGCCCCAGATGCAGGTCCTCGAGTCGGCGGAATGGGGACTCGGCCGGCGGCCAGCGCAGGGCGCCGCCGACAGTCCCCCCGGGCGCCCGGTGCCAGTCTGGCCTTCCGCAGCACTGCCTGCGCGCCAGTCGGCATTCGAGGATCCGGAGCGACGCACCGTGTCTGCCTTGGTGACCTCCCTGCGGATCGGTGGGGTTCCTGCCCTCAGGATCGCGCGGAATGAAGGCGGTTCACTGGCCGTCGAGAGCGCTCGCGAACTGATCCGGCTGTGGGGAAAGGCCCCTCCGCTCATGCACGTGCGCGACTCGACCAAAGCCGCCGGCGATTCCGTCGAGCCGGGACCCGTGCACTGGCTCTTCGGCGAATCCACGCTTACCGCCTGGCAGCCGATGTTCTCGTTGTCCGCCCGGGGCTCGCCGGCGCTTCTCTGGATCGCGATTGCAATTGGCCCAAGTCTTGGGGGAGGGCGGTCAGTCGGCGAGGCGTGGGGCACCGTCGTCTCCGGCGGGATCACTGGGCCGTCGGTGTCCCGTCCTGGCGATGCGGTCATTGTGGCCAGGGCGCGGATGTTGATGTTGCGGGCCGACTCCGCGCTGGCACGAGGAGATCTCACCGCCTTCGGCCGGGCGATTGAAGAGCTGCGCGTCGTGTTGAAGCGGTGAACCGAGCGGGTGGAATGCCCGTCAGCAGCGGACTATCTTCAAAGGCTATTTGCCGCAACGTGGGACGGCGTCGCGGGATCAGTTGCACTTCTGTCCGGGAATTCAGCAACGAGGTAGTGGTGAACCTGCACGAATATCAGGCCCGGGCGCTGCTCAAGGCCGCTGGTGTTCCGGTGCCCGACGGCGATGTTGCCGCGACGCCCAGCGAGGCGGAGGCGATAGCGCGCCGAGTCGGTGGCACGGTCGTCGTCAAGGCTCAGGTCCATGCCGGAGGGCGCGGCAAGGCGGGTGGGGTCAAGCTCGCGCGCGGCCCGGCAGAAGCTCGGGAGTGTGCCTCGCAGATTCTCGGCATGACGATCAAGGGACTGGTGGTCAACAAGGTGTTGGTGGTCCCGGCTGCCGACATCGCCACCGAGAGCTATGTCGGGCTGATTCTCGACCGGAAGACGCAGAAGCCGGTGTTCATGGTGTCGGATGCCGGCGGCATCGACATCGAGGAAGTCGCCGCGAAGACGCCGGAGAAGATCACCCGCTTGCCGATCGACCCGCGGTACGGGCTGTTGCCTCACCAGGCACTTCAGCTTGCCCTGGCATTGTACAAGGATTGGTCGCAGGCCAAGGCGGCGATGCAGATCCTGCGGCAGCTCTACGGGGTCTTCATGGCGAACGGCTGCACGCTTGCCGAGATCAACCCGCTGGTGACGACGCCGGAGGGCAAGGTGCTGGCCCTCGACGCGAAGATGACGATCGACGACAACGAGCTCGACCGTCGACCCGACCTGGCCGTCCTGCGAGACGAATCCTCCGAGGAACAGAGCGAGGTGACCGCGCGCCGCGCGAACCTCACCTTCATCAAGCTTGACGGCAATGTCGGCTGCGTCGTCAACGGCGCGGGTCTGGCGATGGCCACCATGGACCTGGTCAAGTACTACGGCGGCGAACCGGCCAACTTCCTCGATATTGGCGGCTCGTCGAACCCGGAGAAGGTGGTCAGCGCGCTCAAGATCATCACGGCGGACCCGAACGTGAAGGTCATTCTCTTCAATATTTTCGGCGGGATCACGCGCACGGATGACGTCGCGAACGGCATCGTGGCCGCGACCAAGCAATTCAAGGTTGACGTGCCGATCGTGATCCGGCTGACGGGAACCAACGAACAGGAAGCGTTTCGGATCCTCGAGAGCGTGGGCATGACCGCGATGAATGACATGGATGCTGCCGTCTCCAAGGCGGTCAAGCTTGCCGGGGAGGCTGCATGAGCATCTGGATTGGGAAGGACACACGCCTGGTGGTGCAGGGCATCACGGGCAGGGACGGTTCGTTTCATACTCGGCAGACGATGGAGGCCGGCACCAACGTGGTCGCCGGGGTAACGCCGGGGAAGGGCGGTCAGCTGTTCGACGGCAAGGTCCCGGTGTTCAATACGGTCGCCGAGGCCGTGCAGGCAACGGGCGCCAATTGCTCGGTGATCTACGTCCCACCCGCGGCCGCCGCCGGGGCGATGCAGGAAGCATCCGATGGCGGTATTCCCCTCGTGGTCTGTGTGACCGAGGGCGTGCCAGTCCTGGACATGACCACCGTGATGCCGTACCTGGCCGAACGCGGTACCCGGCTGATCGGTCCCAACTGTCCCGGGTTGATTACGCCTGGCGAGGCGAAGGTCGGCATCATCCCGGCATCGATCTGCAAGCCGGGCCGTGTGGGCCTGGTGTCCCGATCTGGGACCCTCACCTATGAGGTCGTGCACCACCTGACGGCCAGCGGCTTCGGCCAGAGCACCTGTGTGGGGATCGGCGGCGACCCGATCGTCGGCACGAACTTCATTGACGTACTCCGGGCCTTCCAGGATGACCCGAAGACCGAGGCCATCGTCATGATCGGTGAGATCGGCGGGACGGCCGAGCAGGAGGCGGCCGAGTTCGTCCTCAGCTACCTCCGCAAGCCGGTTGTCGGATTCGTGGCGGGGCAAACGGCACCGAAGGGTCGGCGAATGGGACACGCCGGGGCAATCATCAGCGGATCCTCGGGAACCGCCGATGAGAAATTCGCGGCGTTCGAGTCGGCCGGGATCGGCATCATGCGCCGGCCAGTTGACGTGGTGGAATTGCTCAAGGCGCGCTTGAAGTAAAGCGCGATATCGCGATATATAACATGTGGCAACACAATAGATAACGGACCTTTTCAACAGTTGCTCTCTGGTCTTGGAACCGCGGTGCGGAGGAGTACAATTGATGGCCGGGAATATCAGCTTTGCGATGATCAAGCCGGATGCCGTGGCCGCACGAAGGGTCGGGGCAATCCTCGCCCATGTGCAGCAGGCCGGATTTGAAATCCGGGCGCTGCGGATGGTCCGGCTCAGCCGGGTCGAGGCGGAGGCGTTCTACGCGGTCCATCAGGGGCGGCCATTCTTCAAGGAGTTGGTCGAATTCATGTGTTCCGGCAGGGCGGTTGCGATGGTCCTGGAGAAGCCCGACGCGGTGGCCGCCTGGCGCGCGACCATCGGGGCGACCGATCCAGCCGAGGCGGCCGCGGGCACCATTCGGAAGCTCTTTGCCGAATCGAAGGGCCGCAATGCGGTGCACGGATCCGACAGTGACGAAACCGCTGCCCGGGAAGCGGCTTTCTTCTTCCCCGAGCGTGAGTTAGCCCTACTTGGCTGGGGCGCCGCCGGTTGACCAGCAGGGGTCCCGGCCGCTAAGTTTAAAGGCTATGCTTCGGGTCGACATTCGCCAGCTTCAGCAGGGCTCGGCCGAAACGGTTGGGCAGCTTGAGCCCGGCGATCCGGCGCTTGAGGGGCTCGGGCTCGTGCTGGTCGAACCGGTTCGCGTATCGGGGGAATTGCAGGCGACCGGCGGTGGGGATTACCTCTGGCGGGGATACCTTCGCGCCGCTGTCGCGGGGGAGTGCCGCCGGTGCCTCAAGCCGGTGACACAGCAGCTTGATGAAGGGATGGATGTGCTGTTTTCCGCGGATCCCGACCTGGTCGAGGACCCGAGTGTGTACGCCTTGTCACCCGATGCCACCGGCGTCGATGTGACCATGGCGGTGCGTGAGGAGTTGGCCCTGCGCTTGTCGGCATTTCCGCTGTGCCGACCTGATTGTCAGGGGCTGTGCGCCATCTGTGGCGCGGACTTGAACGCCGGACCATGCCTCGCGCATGGACCCGGCACGACCGACTGAGGCACCGATGGCTGTCCCAAAGAGAAAGACCTCCAAGTCGCGCAAGCGCCTGCGCCGCGGCCACCACAATGCCAAGGGCATTCCGGCCCAGGCCTGCCCGCGGTGCAGCTCGCCACGGTTGTCGCACCGGGTTTGCCCGTCCTGCGGCTACTATGGCGGCAAGAAGCGACTCGAGGTCGAGGACAAGTAGGCCATGATTCGCGTCGGGCTCGACGCGATGGGGGGCGACGACGCCCCGTCGGCGCAAGTCGACGGTGCGGTGCTTGCTCTTCAGGAGCTGCCCCAGGATTTCTCGATCACCTTGGTGGGTCGTGCCGCCGAGATCGAGAGCCACCTGGCGCGGCATCCTGGGCTTGACCGCAGCCGCCTCGTTATCGTCGATGCGCCGGACGTCATCGGGATGGCAGAGAAGCCCCTGGCGGCCGTGCGGAAGAAGCCGCAGTCCTCGTTGGTCGTTGGCATGGGGCTGCACGGCGCCGGGAAGCTCGATGCGTTCATCTCGGCTGGCAACACCGGTGCCACGCTCGCCGCCGCCACGCTCATCCTTGGGCTGTACGAAGGTGTCGAGCGCGCCAGCGTTGCGTCGCTCTTCCCGACGGCCGACGCATCGGTGCTGGTGCTCGATTCCGGCGCCAATGTCGACTGCACCACCAAGGAACTGGTGAACTTCGCCCGCCTGGGCACGATCTACGCCCGGGACGTCTTGGGGCGGCCCAATCCCAAGGTCGGTTTGCTGAATGTCGGCGAAGAAGAGGGCAAGGGTGGCGCGGTGCTGCGTGAGACGCACCTGGTTCTCAAGGACGTCCCGCGCATGACGTACGTGGGCAACATCGAGGGTGGCGACATCGTCGTGCCACACGCCGTGCATGGTCGCATCGATGTGGTCGTCTGCGACGGGTACGTCGGCAACGTCGTCCTCAAGTTCTACGAGTCGATGGGGAGACTCCTCGGCCAGCTACTGCAGCGCGCCGACCCCGGACTCCTCGCTGCCTCACCGTTGCGCCCAGTGCTCCGGTTTCTTGATCCCTCGCAGTACGCTGGCGCCCCCCTGCTCGGCGTGAAGGGCATCACCATCATCTGCCATGGCCAATCGGATGCGGCCGCGATGTGCGCCGCAGTCGGCAAGGCCGTGGATGCGGTCCGGGTCGGGCTCTGCGCGCATATCGAAGCGGAACTCGGCACGCTGAATGATTCGCCCGCGGGCACATGACCAAGCGTCCGATCGCGTACCTCGCCGGCATCGGTTCAGCCACTCCGCGCCGTGTGGTGACCAACACCGATCTTGAGAAGACCCTCGACACCTCCAACGAGTGGATCGTCGAGCGCACCGGGATTCGGCAACGGCACTTTGCCGAGCACGACGAGACGCTCACCAGCTACTCGCTGGTCGCGGCGCAGCAAGCGATTGCCCAGGCCGGCCTCTCGGCGGGCGACATCGACGGCATCATCTTCGCCACGGTCACGCCGGATCATCGCCTGCCGTCCACCGCGTGCGGACTGCAGGCGGCGCTGGGCGTTGCCGGTGGCTGGGCGTTCGACCTCGTGGCAGCCTGCCCCGGATTTGTCTACGGCATGGCGGTGGCCGAGGGGATGATGGAGGTGGGCCTCGGCGACACGATTCTCGTGGTCGGCGCCGAGAAGCTCTCCAGCATCACCGACCAGACGGATCGCTCCACCGCAATCCTGTTTGGCGATGGGGCTGGCGCGGCCGTGCTCCGGCGGGCAGGGACGGACGGTCGCGGAATCCTCTCAACCTACCTCGGCGCTGATGGAACCTTGGCGCCGTTGCTCCACATTCCCGGGGGCGGTTCGGCTGATCCGCTGTCCGAGGAACTGATTCGTGACAAGCGCCACCTCATCAAGATGGCGGGCAGGGAAGTATTCAAGGCCGCGGTGCTTGCCATGAGCCGGTCGACCGACGAGGCCATCAGCCGGGCAGGGCTCACGTCGTCGGACATTGATCTCCTGATTCCGCACCAGGCGAACCTCCGCATCATCGAAGCCACGGCCAAGCACGCCGGCCTCCCGATGGAGAAGGTGTTCGTCAACCTCGAGCGCTACGGCAACACGTCATCGGCGAGCATTCCACTGGCCCTCGTGGATGCGGTCCGAGAGGGGCGCTTGAAGCCTGGCATGGTCGTCATGCTGGTTTCGTTCGGCGCGGGCTTTGCTTGGGGAAGCGTGGTGCTGAAGTGGTGACCATCCTGCTCTTTCCGGGGCAGGGCGCGCAGAAAGTCGGCATGGCGAAGGACATTGCGGAGGCCTTCCCGGCCGCGCGCGCCGTGCTGGACCGAATCGACGCCCGTCTCGAGACCAAGCTGTCCGAGGTGATGTGGCACGGGCCCGAGGCCGATCTCCAGCTCACCCACAACACTCAACCGGCGATTCTGGCACATTCGGCAGCGGTGCTCGCGGTGGTGCGGCCTCGTCTGGGGCACGTGGTGGCCGCGGCGGGACATTCGCTCGGCGAATACAGTGCCTACATGGCTGCCGGTGCGCTCGACGCTGCCGACGCTGCCTATCTGGTCCGCCGGCGCGGGGCGCTCATGTTCGAAGCGGGCCAGCAGCGGTCAGGGGGAATGGCCGCGGTGCTTGGGCTCGAGGCAGCTGCGGTGGCGTCGGCGTGCGCGCGTGCGTCGCGGGCCCCGGAAGAGGTGGTGGTCGCTGCCAACTTCAACGGCCCAGACCAGATCGTGATCTCCGGGGACACCGCCGCGGTAGCCCGGGCGGGGGAACTCTGCCAGGCGGCCGGCGCGAAGCGCGTTCTCCCGCTCAAGGTCAGTGGTGCGTTCCATTCGCCCCTGATGCAGCCGGCGGTTCTCGGACTGCGGTCGGCGCTGGAAGCGTCCTCCTTCCGGGAG
>JANYAG010000195.1 GCA_025361465.1 Gemmatimonadota bacterium | reverse complement strand
GCGCGGTCCAGTTGCCGGTGAGCACATGCGACCGGGTGATGACGATATCGATCTCCTCGGCCCCGTCGGACACCGACGCCTCGATCTCGGAGAGCTTCGTCGCGAACGGTGTCAATCCGGCCGGGAAGCCAGTCGACACCGCCGCCACGGGGATCCCGCTCCCGGCGAGTGCCTCGACGGCGGTCTTCACGAAGGCGTGGTAGACGCAGACCGCACCAACCGTCATCGGCACGTCGGCCATCCCGAGGGCTTCGAGCAGGTCGCCGCGCACCGGGAGGCGCGCCTTGGCGCAGAGCCGGCGCACTCGCCCCGCGGTGTCATCGCCCGACAGGGTGGTGAGGTCGATCATCGTGATCGCCCGCAGGAGCCAGCCGGCCTGCCAGGCGGTCTTGATGGAGCGGCGGGTGCCGATCGTCGCGGCGCGCCGCTCGACGGCGCTGCGATTGATGCGCACATCGCGCACCCACGCCAGGTCGAGCGGCATCCCGGGGTTGCGCGGCAGCATGCCGGCGGGTGGAGTCGCCTCGCGGGCGGCATAGAGGGGTGCGGAACGCGTGGCGCGCACCGGACGGGAGTTCATGGTCGTCATGCGGGACGTCCTTGCCAGGACCGGCCGGAGAGAATCGCTTCGCGCCGCGCCAGCAGTGTCGGATTCCGGAACAGGGCAATCAGCACGGCGCCCGCGATGAATCCGCCGATGTGTGCCCAGACTGCCACCCCACCCACGCCTTGTTCCATCCCTGCCCCGAGCAACTGCAGGAAGAACCAATAGCCAAGCATCGCCCACGCCGGCACCGATGTGCGGAAGATCAGGATGACAAAGACGAGCACGTGCACCCGGACCTTCGGGTAGAGGATGACATACGCCCCCAGCACGCCGCTGATCGCGCCACTGGCCCCTACCATGGGCACGGCGCTCGACGGGTCGACGAAAATCTGGGCCGCCGCGGCCGCCAGTCCGCACAACAGATAGAAGGCAAGGAACCGGCCATGGCCCATCGAATCTTCGACGTTATTCCCGAACACCCAGAGGAACCACATGTTGCCCAGCACGTGCATCCAGCCCCCGTGCAGGAACATCGAAGTGATCAGCGTTCGCCATGGGGAGCCTTCTCCGACCACGCAGGTCACCCCGTCCGAGATGGGGATAGTCGAGCCCACCGGCAGCAGGTGGAGCAGGTCGCCGGGGACCAGCCCCAGTTCGCAGACCGAGGCGGCCAGCCGCTGATCGGCGCCCATCCCCTGCACCAGCACCCAGACGGCCAGGTTGGCGGCGATAATCGACACCGTCACGAACGGCGTCAGGACCGGGGGGTTGTCGTCGCGGTAGGGGAACATGATTCAGCTAATATACTTGTCAGGTAGCTACCGCCCTTCACGTCCTGCCCCACTGCCCCGACCCACGGATCGCGCATGAGCGACCCAGCCGGCCTCCGCCGCGCCATCGGCCTCCCGCACGCCACCGCCCTGGTGGTGGGCATCATCATTGGTGCGTCCATCTTCGTGCAGCCTTCGGAGATCACAACGCGGGTCCCCTCGGTGCCTGGCGTGCTCCTGGTCTGGCTCGCCGCGGGGGTGCTCACCCTGATGGGGACGCAGGTCTGTGCCGAACTGGCCGCCCGCTTTCCCCGCTCGGGCGGCGTCTACGTCTACCTCACCGAGGCGTTCGGGCCCGCCCTCGGCTTCCTGTGGGGGTGGGCCATGTTCTGGAGCATGCACTCCGGGATCATCGCAGCGATTGCGGTGGTGTTCGCCCGGTATGCCGGTTTCCTGCTCCCGCTGGGCCCCTGGGGGACCAAGGCTGTCGCCATCGGGGTGATTGCCCTGCTCTCGCTGATCAACTTCGTCGGCGTCAAGGAAGCGAGCCGGGTGCAGGCGTTCGTCACGGTGGTCAAGGTGGTCGCGATCGCGGCCATCGTCCTCATGGGGCTCGCGTTGGGCGGGCGGGTGCCCGACCATTTCGTCACGACTGCGGCTTCTCGAAGCATCAGCTTGGCCGATTTCTTCGCCGGACTCGGGGCGGGTCTGTTCGCCTTTGGTGGCTGGCACATGGTGACTTACAGCGCCGGTGAGACCATCGATGCTTCCCGGACGATTCCCCGCGCACTGGCGATCGGCACCGTGATCGTGACCTTGAGCTATGTCGCAATGAATGCCGTCTACCTGTACGTGATGCCGCTCGATCGTGTGGCGGCCTCAACGCACGTCGCGGCCGACCTGGCCGATGCGCTGCTCGGACCGGGCGCCGGACGAGTGATGTCGCTCCTAGTGATGTTCTCGAGCTTCGGCGCGCTGGCAGGGATCATCCTGACCGGGCCTCGCGTCTATCTCGCGATGGCCCAAGACGGCCTGCTCTTCCACTGGCTGGCCGACATCCATCCCCGGTATCGCACCCCCCATCGCGCCATCGCCCTGCAAGCGGTCTGGGCGGCGATCCTGGTCGCCACCGGCACCTTCCGGGAGCTGTTCACGCGCGTGGTCTACACCGAGTGGATCTTCTTCGGGATGATGGCGATCGGGCTGCTGGTCATTGCAAGGAAGGAGAGGGATCCCGGCGTGCGCAGCATCGGGAAGGTGCTGCTGCCCATCATCTTCGCCCTGGCCGCGTTCGCCGTGGTCGTCAACCAGGTGGTCGCCAGTCCCGCCACCACCCTCTCCGGGCTGGGCCTCGTGCTCGCCGGCCTCCCCGTCTACTACTTCACCGTTCGCCCCTCCACCATCAGGACACCATCGGCATGACGATCATCGACGTCCACAACCACTACTATCCGCCCGAGTTCATCGCCGCGATCCGGCGAGGCCCGAATTCCCTCACGGTCAAGGATGACGGCGAGGGCAACCCGGTCTTCTACTCGCCCGGCGACTACAACATCGCCGTCCGCGGGCATCGAGACATCGCCTATCGCCAGGAGGTCCTCGACGTCGAAAGGGTCGACAGGCAGCTGATCTCGCTCACCTGCCCGGGCACCCTGATGGAGACGCCATCACGATCAGCGGAACTCGCCCGCCTGGTGAACGACGCGATGGCGGAGGTCATGGCCACGCGCGGGAAGCGATTCACCGCCCTGGCCACCCTGCCGCTCAACGATCCGCTGGCATCCGTGGCAGAGTTCGACCGGGTCCACGCGATGGGGTTCAAGGGGTGCATGCTGTTCGGCAACGTGAATGGCGTGGCGCTCGCCGATCGTTGCTACTGGCCGCTGTACGAGCGAGCCAGCGCGGCCGGGGCGGTCTTCTATATCCATCCCACCTTTCCGCTCGGCGTGGCGGCGATGCAGGAGTACTGGCTGATGCCCCTGGTGGGATTCCTCTTCGACACGACGCTGGCCGCGGCCCACCTGGTCTTTGCCGGCGTGCCGGAGCGCTTCCCCGGCATTCGCTGGGTGCTTGGCCACCTTGGCGGCACCATTCCCTATCTCGCCGAGCGACTCGATCGCGGCTATGAGAACTTCGCCGACTGCCGCGTCGATATCCCGAAGCCGCCGAGCGAATACCTGAAGACGTTCTATTACGACACCGTCAACTTCGACCCGAAGGCGATGCGGCTTGCGGTCGATTTTGCCGGTGTCGACCAGATCCTCGCAGGGAGCGACTATCCCCACCAGATCGGGAGCATCCCGAAGATGAAGCAGGTCGTCGCCGAACTCGATCTCTCGCCTGGCGACAAGGCGAAGATTCTCGGCGGAAATGCGACTAGAATGCTCGGAGTGTAGCGCGCGCGGGCCTTGACCGTGTCCTCGAGATACGGCAGGCCACGGCGAATCCGTACACAACAGGTCGGCGATCATGAGGTGTCATCTCGGGATGCCGGCCTGAACCTTTGCGTTGGCCCCTACGTAGTGTTACGACCCCCCGGTGTCACCCGGTGCAACGAATCCCGATACTCAAGTGTCTAGAGCGTGACGAGCGCGCCACCATGCGTGCGTCCGCGCTCGTCTGAATCTCGGAGCGTCTCGAATGCTTCAGTTCCTTCGGTCCCGCTGGTTTGTGATCGGTCTGGTTGTGCTGGTCGGCATGCCAACGGTCTACCTGTTCGTTCGCAGCCGCCGGCCGGTGGACAGCGCCCTGGTCACCCGGGTGAAGCGCGGCGACTTCCTGGTCACGGTCACCAGCACGGGCGAGCTTCGGGCACCCAAGTTCACCAAGATCGTCGGACCGCAGAACGCTCGACAAGCGGGGGAGTTCCAGTTCAAGATCGCGACCATCATTCCCGAAGGGACGATCGTCAAGGAAGGGGATGTCGTGGCGACCCTCGATCGCTCGACGATCATGCAGCGGATGACCGACCTCGGCCTGGCGATGCAGAAGGCCGACGCCGTCTATCAGCAGGCGGCGCTCGACACGACGCTCAACCTCTCCAAGGCCCGCGAGGACATGCGCACGGCGGCACTGACCCTCGAGGAACAGAAACTCGCGCGAGACCAGTCGCAGTTCGAGGCACCGAGCGTCAAGCGACAGGCCGAGATCGCCTACGAGAAGGCATTCAGGGCGCTGCGGCAGGATTCGGTCGACTTCAAGACGAAGACTGCCCAGGCCGTGGCCAAGATGCGCGAGGTCGGCACCGACCTGACGCGGCAGAGGAACCAGCTGCAGATCATGACGGAGGTGGTGGACCAGTACACCGTCAAGGCACCGGCGGCCGGTATGGTGATCTACGTGCGCAGCTGGGACGGGAAGAAGCAGGGAGTCGGTTCGACGATCAGCCCCTGGGAACCGACGATCGCCACGCTGCCTGACCTGTCCAAGATGGAGTCGGTGACGTACGTCAACGAGATCGACGTGCGCAAGCTGGCGATCGGCCAGCCTGCCACGCTGACGCTCGATGCCGACCCGACCAAGAAGCTCAAGGGCAAGGTGACGGAGGTGGCCAACTCCGGCGAGCAGCGGCCGAATTCCGACGCCAAGGTGTTCGAGGTGGTCGTCGATATCGAGGCGCCGGACACCACCCTTCGACCCGGCATGACGACGGGGAACGCGGTGGCGACGTTTGCGACCAGGAACGTGCTCCACGTGCCGCTCGAAGCGGTGCTGACGGAACAGGGGGTTCCCTTCGTCTACCGGCGCGACGGCGGGGGAATCACGAAGCAGGAAGTTGAGCGCGGCATGATGAACGATGAAGCGGTCGTCATCACGCGGGGCCTGGCGAAAAATGA
>JANYAG010000182.1 GCA_025361465.1 Gemmatimonadota bacterium | reverse complement strand
CTCTGGCGGATGCGGGGGTAAGGAGGTCCCTCCACCCTCGCTCCGCTCGGGGTCGGGATGAGGGGACCTCCTCATCCTGAGCGAAGCGAAGGACCCCTTGATGCCGCCAGACTCTTCCCGACATTGCGTTGTTATAGTACGTTCCACGCAATGTCACGCACCGATTGCTTGCGACCGGTCCAACCACACCTCATCCTGCCCTCATGACTGCATCTCCGTCGACCGGAGAGGCGCCGCTTGCCGCGCCGCTGCTCGTCTGGGTCCTGGCGCCCTATCTCGAGACGAACGACCCCAACATCGACTGCTACAGCGACTACAGCCAGAGCCGGGCTGAGTATCAGCGGGTGTTCGCGGACCTCGGCATCGCGTGGCGCTGGGAACCGGTCACCCTGGATGGGGTTGAGGCCGCCCTCGACCGGGTGATGCGCGAGTCAGAGGGCTTCACGCCGGTGGTATTCAATCTCTGCGATGGGGACGACCTGAACGGAGTTCCCGGGGTTGATGTCATCCGCCGCCTCAAGCTCCTCGGCCTCTACTATACTGGCGCGGACGAGCGCTTCTATGAGGTGACGACGTCCAAGATCGACATGAAGACGGCGTTCGAGGCGGCCGGTGTGCCGACCCCGTCCTGGGAAGTGCTCCCCCCCAAGGTCACCAACGCGCGCAGCGTGCTGAAACGGCTGGGGTCCCCGGTGATCATCAAGCCGGCGGTCTCCGCGGGCAGCATGGGCATCACGACCAAATCCGTGGTGGACACCGCCGACGCGCTCCGCCGCGAGGTGCGCCAGTTGCACGATGGCTATCGTGGCTGGAACCTGACGGGGGGCGGGGTGCTTGCCGAGCGCTTCATCGCCGGCCGGGAGTTCACCACCTTCATCACCGGCTCGTACCATTCCCCGGAGCGAAGCCGGGTCTACCCCCCCGTCGAACGGGTGTTCCACGACTCGTTGCCGCCGACCGAGCAGTTCCTCTCCTTTGACCGGCTCTGGGAGATCTACGAGCGCGAAACCCCGATCGGCCCCGACCAGTACCTCTGGCAGTATGCCGCGGCGCCGGCCGACCTGGCCCCGGCGATCTGTGAAGTGAGCTGGGCCGCCTACGCAGCGGTCGAAGGGACCGGGTACGGCCGGGTGGACCTGCGCTATGATCAGGAGACCGGCCAGCTCTTTGTCCTCGAGGTGAATGCCCAGTGCGGCATCTCCGAGGACGAGAACGTCACCTCCATCGGCGCGATCCTGCGCTTTGCCAACCGAACCTTCAGCCAGGCTGTCGCCGAGATCATCGACGACGCGCTGGCGGCCGCGCCGTCGTTCGTACCGTCCAACGCCGCATGAAAGTCTGTGTGTTGCAGCCGGATTACAGCACATCCGCCGTTGACTACCGACTCTACGACCCGCCGCGGGACCTGTCGGTGCTGCTGCCGCAGCACACCGTGGACCATGTCGCGCTGCACAAGCTGACGACCTACAAGCAGATCAAGGAGTTGTCGCACCAGGGATACGACATCTTCGTCAACCTGAACGAAGGCTACCTCGAGTGGGATGTGCCCTCGATCGACGTGATTCACTCCCTCGAGCTGTTCAACCTGGCGTACACCGGGCCGCCGGCACACCTGTATCACCTGCCCAAGCCCCTGATGAAGTACGTCGCGTATACCGCCGGCGTGCGCACGCCGGCGCATGGCCTGGTGCGGAACGCTGCCGACGCGAGCGCCATCGGCTCGCGGCTGGCCTTTCCCCTCTTCGTCAAGCCGGCATTTGCCGGCGACTCCCTCGGCGTGGACGAGCACTCCCTGGTCCACGATGACGGGGAGCTGCAGGCGAAGGTGCAGGCCATCCTCGGCGAATACGACGAACTCCTGGTCGAGGAGTTCATCGCTGGGCGCGAATTCACGGTCCTCGTGCTCGGGAGCACCGAAGCCGGCGGCAGTTGTCGCGCCCTCAAGCCGGTGGAGTTCATCTTCCCCGAGGGCGGCAGTGGATTCAAGACCTATGCCCTCAAGACGTCGGACCTGCACCCGTCGGCCAATGTCCCGGTCACCGACGGGGCCATCTGCCAGCAGCTGCAGGAAGCGGCCTGCAAGGTCTTCGCGGCGTTTGGCGGCGTGGGTTACGCCCGGATGGATTTCCGGATGAGCGCCGCCGGCGAGATCTTCTTCCTCGAGGTCAACTTCACCTGCTCGGTGTTCTACAGTGGCGGGTATGAGGGGTCGGCCGACTACATCCTCCGATACGACCCGCTGGGGCCGTCGGGTTTCGCCGAGCAGATCATCGCGGAAGGACTCGAGCGCCACCGCCGCCGCCAGAGGCGCTACCGGATGCAGGGCAATGGGGTGTCGGGTTACGGGATCTTCGCCACGGCAGCGCTGGCCGGGGGCGACGTGATCTTCCACGGTGAGGAACGGGCGTTCCGGCTGGTCACCAAGCGCCACGTGATGAACCACTGGCCGCCCGATGACCGGCAGGCCTTCCGACACTACGCCGTGCCGTTGAGTTCCCAGGTGTACGCGTTGTGGGACGAGGATCCGCTGGAATGGGCGCCGCAGAACCATTCCTGCGCCCCGAATGCGGCCTATCAGGGGCTGGATATTGTGGCCCTGCGCAACATTGCTGCCGGCGAGGAACTCACCCTGGACTACGCGATGATGATGAACGAGCAGAGCGAGCCATTTCGCTGCACCTGTGGCGCGCCGACCTGTCGCGGCAGCGTCCATGGCGCGGCCGGCAATTCCGTGACCGCGCGGGAAGAGCCGCACCAACCATGACCCAGGCCACTTCGCAGCGATCGGTCCTGCTGGTGGTCGAGGACCGCGGCCACAAGGGGAAGCATGTCGTCACCACAATGCCGTTCCGCGCTGGCGCGGTGGTCCTGCAGGTGACGGGGCATCACGCGGTGCCGGTCGCCAATCGATTCACCGTGCAGGCCGGCGTCGGCACCCACCTGGCCGGCATCGGGCCGCTGACCTTCATGAACCATTCGTGTGCGCCGAATGTCTTCATCAACACACCGGACATGACCGTGACGGCGATCCGCGACATCGCCGCGGGTGAGGAACTCTCGTTCTTCTACCCTTCAACCGAGTGGCAGATGGCCGAACCCTTTGATTGTCACTGCGGGGCGTCCTCGTGTATCGGACGGGTGGCGGGTGCGGTGAACCTGCCTGACGACATCCTGTCGCGTTACCTCCTCAACCAGCATATCCAGGCACTGCGCCGGACGCCTTGAGCCTCAATCGGCGTCCAGTATTTCACGCACCTTGGTTCGCAAGTCTGCGACCATGAACGGCTTCTGGATGAAGGAGACCCCTTCGGGCAGGGTGCCGCTCTGGCTCATGACCTCGGCGGGATAGCCCGACATGAAGAGGCACCGAAGCGCCGGGCGACCGGCCAACAGCGCGTTGGCCATTTCCTGGCCATTCATTCCCGGCATGATCACGTCGGTCAGCAGCAGGTGGATCTCGCCCGCGTGCCCTGCCGCCAACCGTATCCCTTCCTCGGGGCTGGAACCGGCCAGCACGGTGTAGCCCGCCGCGGTCAGCGCCTTGGTGGCGAGTTTCAGGATGCCGACCTCGTCCTCGACGATCAGGATGGTCTCCCAGCCGCGCGCGGCCGACCGCTTCTCCGTGGGTGTCCACACCGGCGACGCCTCGTCCTGATGCCGAGGCAGGCAGAATTCGAAGGTGGTGCCCACTTCGGGTTCGCTCGACACCGTGACGAAGCCCGCGTTCTGCCGGATCGAACCGTAGACCGTGGACAGGCCAAGACCGGTTCCGACCCCCACTGCCTTGGTCGTGAAGAACGGCTCGAAGACGTGCTCCAGTACGGCTGCGGTCATGCCGCAGCCGTTGTCGCCAACCGCAACCCGGACATACTCCCCGGGCGTGACGGCGACGTGCGCGGCGTAGTCGGGGTCGATGATGCAATTGGTCGTGGTGATGGTGACCGTGCCCACATCAGCGATGGCATCGCGAGCGTTGACAATGAGATTGGCAAGGATCTGGTCCAATTGGGACGGATCGACGGAGACTCGCCACAATCCGTCAGCCTGGGCCACGACAATCGAGACATTCTCGCCGACCATCCGCTGCAGGATCGGGAGCATCTGGGTCACGGCCCGGTTCAGGTCGAGTTCCTTGGGCGCCGTTGGCTGCCGCCTGGCGAAAGCCAGCAACTGTCTGGTGAGGACGGCCGAGCGTTCCGCGGCGTCCTGGATCTCGCGGAGCTCGGCATGGAGCGGTTGCGACGGATCCACTCTCGGCAGCGCCAGCTCGAGATTGCCGAGGATCACCCCCAGCATGTTGTTGAAGTCGTGGGCCACTCCGCCGGCGAGGCGGCCGATCGACTCCATCTTCTGGGCCTGCCGGAACTGCTCCTCCAGTCGCTTTCGCTCGGTGATATCCTGCTTGACGGCAATGAAATGCGAGATCCTGCCTGCGTCGTTCTTCAGCGGCGTGATCAGCATCTCTTCGGTAATGAAACTCCCGTCCTTCCGACGGTTGATCATCTCCCCGCGCCAGACTGAGCCGGTCAGGATGGTATTCCAGAGATTCTGGTAGAACGCCCGATCATGCTTGCCGGACTTGAGCAGGGCCCCCGGCTTCCGGCCGACGGCTTCGGCCACGGTATAGCCGGTGAAGGTGGTAAAGGCGGTGTTGGCCCACTCGATCGTCCCCTCACGATCGGTGATCACAATGGCGTTGGCAGCGGCCTCCAGCGCGGCACTTTTCAGGTGGAGTGCGGCCTCGGCGCGTTTCCGCTCGGTGATGTCGCGGATGATGCCGGTGACGAAGCGGCCGTCGGGGGTCTCCCACTGGGCCAGGGAGAGGTCGAGAGGGAATTCATCACCGTTCTTGCGGCGACCGATCAGTTCGACCGTCTTGCCCATGACGCGGGGCGGGCCCCCCGACCCGATCCGCTCCATCCCTTCGCGATGTGCGTCGACAAACCGTTCCGGGATCAGCCGAGCCACTGCCCGGTCGAGAACCTCGGCTTCGGCATACCCGAAGATGAGCTCCGCACCGGAATTCCAGCCCACGACGTTTCCGGCGCTGTCCGCCGTCACAATGGCATCATGAGCCGATTGGGTGATTGACCGGTTGTGGGCCTCGCTCCGACGCAACGCGGCTTCAGTCTGCACCCGCGCCGTGATGTCGCGCATCGAGGTATGTATCGCTGGTGCGCCATCGTAGGCGATGACCGTGCCCTGTGATTCCACCTCGACCGTCGTTCCGTCCAGCCGCAGGCATTTCAGGACCGTCATCGGCGCTCCGGTGCCATGGAGTGCCAGGTTGTGCATGCGTTCCCGGACGAAGAGCAGGGAGCTCGGGTGGATCCGGTCGAGGAGGGACGTGTCGATGAGGTCCTTCGCGGACACCGCTCCAAACAGGACGATGGCCGCAGGGTTCACGTAGAGGATCTGTCCGTCCCGGTGGACGATGATGGCTTCGGGTGTCCACTCGATCAGGGTGCGGGCACGTTCCTCACTCGCCCGCAGCCTGGTTTCGACCAGGTGCCGGTAGAGGGCCATCTCGAGCACGATGCGCAACTCGCGCTCGGCAAAGGGTTTGAGGATGTAGCCAAAGGGCTCGGCGGTTTCGGCGCGAGACACGGTCTCATCGGTCGCGAACGCGGTCAGGAAAACCACGGGAATGCCGTATTGCGCGCGAATCAGCTCGGAGGCGGTGATGCCGTCCATGGCGCCGGCGAGTTGCACGTCCATCAGAACCAGGTCGGGCCGCAATTCTCCCGCGAGGGCCACCGCTTGTTCACCGGTGATCGCGTGGCCGGCAGGCTGATACCCCAGCGCCTCCAGCTGGAACTGGATATCGCGGGCGACGATGGTCTCGTCCTCGACGACGAGGATACGCGGCTTGGGTGCCGGTGCGGTCATCGAGTCATTCATCAGAGTGGAGGCCGATGGACGCCTTCGTCATGCTGCACCTGCCAACGCGGGTTCCGGACGTGGCGTGAACGTCACCGTGAACACCGCCACCGGCCCCGGACCGATTTCCAGGGTGCCGCCCAGCTGCCTGGTCAGATCGGCGACCAGTTGCAGGCCGAGCGACTCGGTACGCCTGGCGGCAAAGTCCGCCGGCAGCCCCACCCCCGTATCGCTCACGCGCAGGCGGACCCGTGGTCCGCCGTCGACGGCCTCGAGCTCGACCAGCACTTCGCCGGTGCGGCCATCGGGGAAGCCGTGTTCGAGGCTGTTGGATAGCAACTCATTGACCAGGAGTCCGCAGGGCGAGGCCTGATCCATTCCGAGGCGGGTGGTGGCAAGGTTCAGGCGGAGGTGGACGGAACTCGGCGAATGCGCCATCGCCCGAAAGGCCTCGGTGGCGAGCCGCCGAAGATAGGCGCCAAGATCCACTGAAGCGTACGTGCCGGAGCGGTAGAGCATTTCATGCAACATCGCCATGGAACGAACGCGACCATGCATTTCTTTGAACGCGGCCCGGGTGTCTGGCAGTGTGCTGCGCGAGCTCTCCAAACGCAGCAGGCTGCTGACGACCTGCAGGTTGTTCTTCACCCGATGGTGGACTTCTTTGATCAGCGCCTCGCGGTCCTGCAGGAGGGCTTCCAGTCTCGCGGCGGCCGCCTTGCGCTCGGTGATATCCCGGGAGATGCCGAACAACCCGGACACGTGGCCCGCTGCGTCGAATATCGGACCCTTGGTCGACCAGAAGGTCATGAGCCTGCCATCGGCAGCTGTGAGCATCTCTTCGTAGCTGGAGACCACCTGCTCCTGCATGACCTTCTGGTCGCCTGCCATGATGACGCGTGCGTCACCCGGCGGAAAGAAGGCCATGTCGCCTTTTCCGATGGTCTCGGCCACCGTCCTGCCGGTGACCAGTTCGGCGGCGTGATTGAACAAGAGATACCGGCCATCCCGGTCCTTCACGTAGACGGGGTCCGTGGTGCCGTCGATGATGGTGGCCAGCAGCGACTGGTTCTCGCGCAGCGCGGCCGTCGTTCGCCTGCGTTCAGTGATGTCGCGGTGAAACTCCTGGATCAGGGGCTCGCCGTTGACGGTCACCAGGCTCGTGGTCACCTCCAGGGGAATCACGTGTCCGTCGTGATGGAGATGCTCGACTTCGAAGGTATGCGATCCTCCCGCGAGGACGTGTGTCATTTTTTCCGGCAGGTGGCGATAGGCCTCCGGCGTGTCGAGATCCTTCATGGTGAGAGCGGTCATTTCCCGCTGGGCGTATCCGTGCATCCGCGCGAAGGACTCGTTGACGGCAACCACCTTTCCGTCTGGCGACAGAATCAGGATGCCATCCACCGCACGATCAAAGAGGAGGCGGAACCGCTCATTGCTTGCCCGTGCCTCCTGTTCGGCCCTGATTTTTGTCGTCACGTCACGGAATGACCAGACGCGTCCGATGTGCTCGCCACCAGAGATCAACGGCAAAGAATAGCGTTCGACAATCCGGCCGTCCTTGAAGTGGATCGATTCCATGTCGGTATCGTCCGAGGCATAGAGCGAGGCCACACGCCGCTTGAACGCGTCGGGATCGACCACCTGCTCCAGCACGAAGTCCAGCATGGCCTCGTCATTCCGGGTCTCCAGGATGTCCGCGGGGATGCCCCAGATTTCGGCGAACCGCGGGTTGGTCAGGATCGTCCTGCCCTCATTGTCGACCACCAGGATGCCATCAATCGTGGACGCCAGGGTCGTGGCGAGGAGCGACTCACGGTCGCGGGCGAGCGTCTCCTCCTGAATGCGTCCCGAGATGTCGCGGTGGAAGCAGAGGATGACGGAGGCACTACCGGCAGTCACCCGGTTGGCGGACACCTCCAACGGGAAGACGTGGCCGTCCTTGTGGTAGTGTTCCACCAGGAAGGTCTGGGTCTCGCCGGCCAGGAGACGGTGCATCCGCTCGGCGACGAGAGCGGCGGTCCCCGACGTGTCGAGATCCCGCAAGTTCATGTGCTGCATCTCGTCACGAGTGTAGCCGTGCATCCGGGCGAACGATTCGTTGACGTCGAGCAGGTCGCCGGAAGGCGACAGCGTCAAGATCCCCTCGCTCGCCAGGTCGAATTGCGCCCGCAGGCGCATTTCGTTCTCCACAAGCCGCCGCGCTGCTCCCTGCCGTTCAACCGCGAAGCGGATCGAGCGGGACAGCAGGTTCCGGTCGAAGCGTCCCTTGACGAGAATGTCCTGCGCGCCCTGGCGAACCGCGTCGACAGCAACCGTATCGTCTTCGTGCCCCGTCAGGATGATGACCGGGAGGTCCGGTTGCGACCGCACCAGTCGCTGCAGTGTGGTGAGCCCCTGGCTGTCGGGGAGGCTGAGATCGAGCAGCACCAGATCAACCTGCTCACGGTCCAGCCGAAGGAGTGCCGTGGCGAGGCGCGACTCGGAGAGGACGTCAAAGGTCACCAGGCCGGTGTCCAGCAACGCCTCCCGGATGAGATCGACGTCGGCCGGGTTGTCCTCGACGACGAGCACCCGCAGGGTTTCTGTCATGTCAGCGACGCGGCTGGCGGCAGCTTGACGATCGTGAACCAGAAATCCTCACTGATACGTGTCAGGTACCGCAAGACCTTCCCCTCCCTCCTCTTGGGCTCCTTGAAGCTACCCCAACCGTGGGTGTGACGCGGTATCAATCGGGAGTAATACTGTTCACTATATTGACATCACCTGGCGCTCTTGAACCACGCCCATGACGATATGATAGGGAGTACCCAACTCGACCCGGATAGGGAGAAATGTCCAGGAAGATGCCCGATCAGAGACCTGCCCGTCGCGATTTCCTCGCGTCCTTCGGTGTGCTCGCTGCCGCCGGCTTGGTACCCGAGGGGATCTGGTCCCAGCAAGGCGGCCTTCCGACGCGGGCGGACGCCGCGCGAAAATTTGTGTCGGCCTCGGGTGACTTCGCCTTCGCCCCCGGCTTGGCCTACCTCCAGACCGGCTCGCTCGGGCCGACACCGCGCCCGGTGATGGAGCGGGCGATTGCGGGCTGGAAGGAGCTCGAGCGCAACCCCACCCTGTATGGCTATGGGGCGCTCGAACGGGCGATGGACGACGTGCGCGCCAAGGCCGCGCGGTTCATCGGCTGCCTGACCGAAGAACTCGTGCTCACCCGATGCACCACGGAGGGGATGAACTGGGTGGCACAGGGACTCACCCTCGCCGCCGGCGAGCGGGTGCTGACCACCGATCAGGAACATCCGGGAGGACGCGCCTGCTGGGACTACGTCGCGCGTCGTCAGGGCGTCGTGCTCGACATTGTGGTCATCCCGCCGGCTGAGAACAGTGCCGCTGCCATCATCGACCGCTTCGCCAAGGCGATGACGCCACATACCCGCGTGCTCTCCTTCTCGCACCTGCTCAGCTCGACGGGACTACGGATGCCAGTGGCGGAGTTGTCGGCGCTGGCTCGGTCACGCGGATGCCTCGCCGTGGTCGACGGCGCCCAGGCGGTGGGCGGTGTTGCGGTCGACGTGAAGGCGCTTGGCTGTCATGTGTACGCCACGAGCGGGCACAAGTGGCTCCTCGCTCCTCCGGGGACGGGATTGCTCTACCTGAGCGACGAGCTGGGCAAGACGGTCGACCCGATCGGTCTGCAGAGCGGCCGCCAGGCGTACTCGGCGTCGTCGGGTGTCTGCAGCATTCCCAGCGTGCTCGGGCTCGACGCGGCGATCGACTACATCACCGCGATCGGCATCGCGAAGGTCGAACAGCACAACCTCGCCCTTGGTGCACGCCTGCATGCCGCGCTGCGGGGGGTGCCGCAGGTGGAGGTCATGAGTGCGGCGCCCGGCCCGTTGGCCTCTCCGCAGCTGACGTACCGGCTTCCTGTGGCAATCGACAGCAACACACTCCACATCAGGCTGCGTGAGAAGCACAACATCCAGGTCAAGGTGGTGCCGACCAACTGGCTCAACGGCCACCGGATCTCGACCCACCTGTTCAATACCGAACAGGAGGTTGACCGGCTGGTGAGTGCCTTGAAGCAGGAGCTGGCGTGATCCCGGCACGGGAAGCCCTTGAACGCCTGCGCGATGGCAACCGTCGCTTTGCGTCTGGCATCCGGACCCACGATGTGCTGGCGAGTCAGGCTCGCCTGACCTCGCTGGTAGATGGCCAAGCACCGTTTGCCATCATTCTCGGCTGCTCCGATTCCCGGGTGCCGGCAGAGATCGTCTTCGACCAGGGACTTGGCGACCTCTTCGTGATCCGGGTGGCCGGCAACATCGTGGCGGCCTCGCAGGTGGGCAGTGTCGAGTTTGCCGCCGAGCAATTCCACACCCGGCTGGTGGTGGTGCTGGGGCATACGCAGTGCGGGGCGATCACGGCCACCATCAACCAGCTGCAGCAGCCGGGCGATCATCGTTCACCCAACCTGCGATCGATCGTCGACCTCATTCGGCCGTCGGTTGAAGGCCTGCTGGCCACCGATCTCCGGCACGATCGTGCCGCACTGGTGCACCATGCGGGGCGGGCCAACATCCGCGCCTCGGTGGATCAGCTGCGGCATGGCTCGGAGATCCTCGAGCAGTTGATCCAGACCGAAGGGCTTCTCGTCGTGGGGGCGGAGTACGCGCTGGAGACCGGCATGGTGGATTTCCTTGACGGTGTCCAGGAACCAGAGGGCAACGCGTGATGCCGATCGCCGACCATCCAATCCGGAGCGCCGCAGTGACCCAACGTCTTCGCGGAGTCATGACGCCGGTGCTGACGCCATTTGCCGCCGACCTCAGTCCCGACATCCCGCGCTTCATTGCCCATTGCCAGTGGCTGCTGTCGCACGACTCCGGGTTGGCGATGTTCGGCACCACCAGCGAGGCGAACTCCATGACGATTGGGGAGCGGGAGACGCTCCTCGCCGCCGCGATCGACGCGGGATGCGACCCGTCGCGGATGATGCCCGGGGTGGGCTGCTGCTCGTTCCTTGACACCGTACGGCTTGCGACGCACGCGGTCGCGCACGGCTGCGCCGGTGTCCTGATGCTGCCGCCGTTCTACTACAAGGGGGTCAGCGAGGAAGGACTCTATCGCTACTTCAGCGAAGTGGTGCAGCGGGTCGGCGATGCACGGCTCAGGATCTACCTCTATCACATCCCGCCGATCGCGGTGGTCGGGCTCACACCCCGACTGGTCGAGCGATTGCTCACGGCGTATCCCGGCACCATCGCCGGCATGAAGGACAGCTCCGGCGACTGGAAGAGTTCGCAGAAGTTCCTCGACGCATTCGCGCGGTCGGGATTCGACATCTTCACCGGGAGCGAGAGCTTCCTTCTGGCCACGATGACCCATGGGGGTGTGGGCTGCATCTCGGCGATGGCCAACGTGAACGCGGCGTCGATCCGGCAACTCTACCTCGAGTGGGATCGCCCCACCGCCGAGGCCCAACAGGTCCGGCTGAACCTGATTCGGGATACGGTCGGGATGGACAACCCGATGATCCCGGCACTGAAGAGCATGGTCGCGACGTTCCGCAACGATCCGGCATGGGCCACCGTGCGACCTCCGCTGGTTGAGCTCTCAGCCGAGCAGGCGACGGTGCTGGCTTCCGCGCTGGACTACGTCGGCTTCACCTTGCCCGGGGCCAGTGGCGATGCATGAGCGCCGAGTCACCGCGCCGATCACCTTTCTTTTCCTGGTGCTGCCGTGGGGGATCAGCA
>JANYAG010000180.1 GCA_025361465.1 Gemmatimonadota bacterium | reverse complement strand
TCCGACTCGAGTCCGACCGCGCCGACTGATCGGATGCGCGCGGTCTTCCTGACCCACAACTACCCTCGGCACCCCGGCGACGTCGCCGGCGCCTTTCTGCATCCGCTGGCGAAGGCACTGCAGCAACGTGGCGTGGACGTCCGAGTCGTGGCGCCCAGTGACGAGGGAAGCGGAGGGCGAGAGGACCTGGAGGGGATTCCGGTCCGTCGGGTACGCTACGGCACTCCGGGCGCAGAAACGCTCGCTTACCATGGCACTTTTGCCGCCGCCATCCAGACGCCGCGCGGATTGCGCTCCCTGGCGCGACTGCATCGCGCCTTGCGCGGCGGAGCCCTGGCCGAACTCGCCGGTGCCGGCGAGGCAGTTGTGCACGCGCATTGGTGGTTTCCAGCTGGAGTGGCCGCGCCGGCCGTGGCCCCCCTGGTGATTACCTGCCACGGGACCGACGTCAGGCTGCTTGAGAAGAATCCGTTCATTCGTTGGCTCGGCCGGCGAACCCTGGGCCGGGCAAGGGTTGTCACCAC
Organism: Gemmatimonadota bacterium; assembly: GCA_025361465.1. Taxonomy (GTDB): domain Bacteria; phylum Gemmatimonadota; class Gemmatimonadetes; order Gemmatimonadales; family GWC2-71-9; genus Palsa-1233. The sequence goes on along the minus strand of JANYAG010000180.1, from coordinate 6,316 downwards.
GGTATCGCGGCCGTGGGCGACACGGCTCGGGCAACTGGGCGGGGTGCAGGTCCCGCAGGAACAGGTGCAGCCAATGCCGGTTGCGGACGTGCCCAGGCCGTGGAGCGCCGGTGGGGGCGGCGTGGTGGTCATCGGGCGACTTTCCGAGCAGAAGCGGGTTGGCTTGGCGATCGAGGCGTTTGCCGAGGCGCGACGAGGCGGTCTTGCAGTTCCACTGACGATTGTCGGGGACGGGCCAACGCGCGCTGACCTGCAGCGCATGGTGGACGAACTTGGATTGGCAGACGTCGTTCACTTTGCTGGCGAAGTGCCGCCGTCCAGGGTGCCCGACTTCCTTGCGACGGCAGACTGTTGCCTGATGACCGCGGAATCGGAGGGGTTGGGACTCACGGCAGCGGAGGCCTTGATGCAGGGAGTACCCGTGGTAGCGTGCCGTGATGGCGGTGGCGTCCTGGACGTGGTTCCCGAGGGCGGGGCCGGACGGGTTGTCGCGCCGACGGCCGGCGCGGTCAGCAGTGCTCTGCGCGATCTCCTTGCTGATCCGGGGTCGCGCGCGGCCGCGAAGGCCGCTGGGGAGGACTGGCGCCGACGCCTGTCCCCGGACGTGGTCGCCGAGCGCTGCCTCGGCTGGTATCGGCTGGCCCTCCATGGGTAAGTCCGGATGGCGCTGGGCGCAGCGGGTGATCGGCGCGGTGGTGCTCTTCTTCATCGTGCGCGATTTCCTGAGGAACTGGGACAAGATCCGGGCGCAGCCGATCGCCTGGCACTTCCGCTGGGAGTACATCGTTGCTTCCCTGCTCGTCACATGGGTGATGTATGTCATTCTGATCTGGGGATGGCGTGTCATCCTGCACGGGTGGGGACAGTGGATTCGCGCGGTCGACGCCGCGCGGATCTGGAGTATTTCCTCGCTCGGGAAGTACGTCCCGGGAAAGCTCTGGGCCATCGCCGGCATGGCGATATTGGCGGAGAAGCAGGGAGTGTCCGGCGCGGCAGCGACCGGGTCGGCGATCATCATGCAGCTGCTGTCCATTGCTACCGGCGCGGTGATCGCCCTCGCGCTGACCGGCACGACACTGCTCGAAGCCGTCCCGGGAGGATCCATTGCCTCGATCATCGTGGCGGCCGTGGCCCTGATCGGGGCGGTCTCGCTCGCTTCGCCCTCGATCACCCGACGGATCGGCTTCATCGTCGGTCGACCGGACGCGGTGCAGCCGGTTGACCCCAGCGCACTCGCCGGGGCACTCCTTGCCAACCTGATCGCCTGGGGTGGTTACGGCCTCTCCTTCCAGCTCCTGGCGGCCGGGACGATGCCATCGGTCGTCATTTCCTGGTCAACCGCCACGGGCGCATTCGCGGCTTCCTATCTCGTCGGGTACCTCGCGATCTTCCTGCCGGGCGGCTTCGGCGTCAGGGAGGGGATCATGTACGCGCTGCTCCGTGGCACGATCGGAGATGGACCAGCGATCGCGCTGGCCGCCGCCTCCCGGATCACCTTGACCGTCAATGAACTCGGCATCGCCATTCCGTTCCTGATGCGCTGGGTGGGACGACCCCGTGATGCGTGAGTCCCCGACGCGGTGGCTGCGGGCGCTTGCCGGTCTGGTGGTGCTCGTCGTCGCAGGCCGCTCGGCGCAGCAACACGCCGGCGACTTCGCGCTTCGACCGATCCATTGGCACCTCGAACCGCTGGCGCTGCTCGCGTCGCTCGGGCTCACGCTGGTGTCTTTTCTCTGCCTCGCTTTGTCGTGGCGTTCGGTGGCCCTCGGGTGGCGACAGGCGGTCAGCGTGGTCTCTGCCATCCGCGCCTGGGCCCTGACCAACCTGGCCCGGTACCGGCCGTCGCACGGTGCCGCCGTCCTGCGGATGGCGGCCATTGCCGAGCAGGCCGGCGTCAGCGAGACCTTCGCGGTGACCGCCGCGGTGGTCCCGCGCCTGATTACACTCGCCTCCGCGTCTGCCGTGGCGAGCGGACTCTACGTGCTGAACCGCATGGACGCCAGCCTGCCATCGGTGCTGATCGGCTGCCTGACCGTGGCTGGTTCGCTCGCCGCGGCGGTGTTGCTGTCTTCCTCGGATGTCGCCTGGCGAATCAGCGTGGCGATTCGCCGACCCAATGCCATCAGGCCGCTCGAACCGGATGCGCTCGGGGTGTCCACCTTGCTTGACATCGGCGGGTTCCTGGCGCAAGGGGCCGCGCTTCGCTTCCTCGCCATTGGGATGATGGATGCGAGCTCCCTTACCTGGTGGGTGGCAACCGGGAGCGTCGCCGCCGCGTATGTGGTGGGGCGGCTGGTGCCGGTGCTGACCTCCGGCTTTCCAGTACGCGAGGCGGTGCTGTTCCTGCTGCTGCAGGGGACGGTTGGCACGGGGGCCGCCCTCGTGCTCTCGCTCGTCTGGCGAGGAGTCCTCACCCTTATCGAAATTGGAGCGGCCCTTCCGTTCCTGCCGACCCGGAGCGACACCCGTGACGCCACCTGAACAGCAGTCGACCTTCGAACCACGCCTGCCCGCGCTCCTCTCGCTGGCGGTGTTCCTCCTGGTCGCGCTGACGATCTTCTTCCCGATGCTGGGCGGGCAGTTTCTCGCGGGCGATGACCAGTTGATTGCCGGGTACGCGTTCCGCCATTTCGGGGCGGAGGCGTTTCGCCAGACTGGACAGATCCCGCAGTGGAACCCGTACATCTTCGGCGGCATTCCGTTCTTCGCCGTCATCGGGCACGGCGACATCTTCTACCCGACGGCATGGCTCCGCTGGGTCGTGTCAACCGATGTCGGGATGACCCTCGGCTTCTTCGCCCATATCGTCCTTGCCGGGTGGGGCATGTACGCATTGCTGCGCGGGCTCCGGCTCAGCTGGGGGGCCGCGGTGGTTGGTGGTGTCGCCTACGAGCTCACGGGGATGGTCACCGGGCAGATCTCCCCCGGGCACGATGGCAAGCTCTTCGTTGCCGCGCTCGCGCCATTGGCCTTCCTGATGCTGATCCGTGCGATCCGGCATCGGCAGACCGGGTCGTTCGGTGGGTTCGCGGTGATCGCCGGGCTTGCCATGCTCACGCCGCAGACGCAGATGGCCTACTACCTGATGGTGGCCTGCGGCCTGTTCACCCTGTGGCTTTGCTTCGTTGATCCCGAGCGGTCGCGCGGTCGTTCACCCTGGATCCCGTTGGCGGCCGCAGCGGGTGCGGCGGTGCTCGGACTCGGCATCTCGATGATCGAGGTGCTGCCGGTGCTCAGCCACATCAAGTACACACCCCGCGGCGCCGGCGGCCCGAGCCTCGGCTGGGAGTACGCCAGCCAGTTTGCCATGCCGATCGAAGAACTGGCTACGTCGATCTATCCGCAATTCAACGGGATGCTCGACAACTACTGGGGCCAGAACTTCTTCAAGTCGCATACCGAGTACCTGGGCGCGCTGGCCGCGGCGCTGGCGATCTTCGGGCTCGCCCCGGCGAGGAAGCGCGGGCTCTTGCTTCCGTTCGGCGTGATCGCGGGGCTCTTTCTGCTGGTGGCGTTCGGTGGTCACACACCGTTCTATCAACTGCTTTGGTATCAGTTGCCGATGATGAAGAGCGTCCGGGCCGTCGGCATGGCGTTCTACCTCGTGGCACTGCCTGTGGCCGTCATGGCCGGTCTGGGCGCCGAGGCCCTCCTGGCCCGCGCGGTGCGGCCGCGCACCGTGTTCGCGACGCTCGGCACCCTCGGCGTGATCGGGTTGCTCGGGGCAGGGGGCATCATGCAGGGCGTCGCGGAGGGCATCGCCAACGGTCTTGCCCGCGCGATGCCCGATCCTGGTCGGGCGCAGGCGATCCTGAATCGCGTCGTCGAGAACGAGCCGGCGCTTCGCCAGGGCGGGGTGCGATTGCTCGTCGTCATGCTCCTCGGTGGCGGAATCCTGGTGGCGATACACCGCGGAATGCTGCGCGGTGCCGTCGCCATTGGTGCGCTGGTGATCGTGGTCGGTGCTGACAACTGGTCGATCCTGCATCACTTTGCGAAGTGGTTCCCGCCCGCCGCGGTCACATACGCCGATGACCCGATTACGACGACGATGAAGAAGAGCGCGATGCCGTTCCGGAGCTATGATCCCAACGGCCGGTTCGGGCAGGTCGGCGTCTATCAGGCGTCCACCCTCATGGCTCACGATGTCCCGACGCTCTTCGGCTATCAGGGGATGGAGAGCAAGTATTTCGACGAGCTCTTCGGGACCAAGAACGACTGGACCCATCAGTTCAACTTGACGCTCTGGGATCTCTATGCCATCGAGTATATCGTCACGGCGATGCCAATCGACACGATCGCTGGCGCGCTGGGGATGGCGCCCGCGATTCCGGCTGGCTTCCACAAAGTGATGGGACCGGTTTCGTTGCCGGAGACATCGCGACTGACGAAGAGCCCCGAGGCCTACCTCTATCAGCGCGACACGGCGGCGCGCTGGGTGCGGGTGATTCCCGCGGCGGCCAAGGCGCCCGACTCCCTTATTGTGCCGACGGTGACCGATCCGCGCTTCCCGCTGAACAGCTTCGTTCTCTATCCCGACACCGTCAGCGTCGAGGCGGTCCAGCCGGGCGGCGTTGCGCCAGCGCCCGCGACGGTGAAGGCGGCGCTCGCCGAGTGGCAACCGGGCGCGATGACGGTAAAGCTCGACGGGTCGGATGCGCGCACCACCTACCTGCTGGTGGCGGAGAACTGGTATCCGGACTGGCGGGCGACGGTCGACGGCAAGCCGGCCAAGACGATGCGGGCCGATGGCGCGTTGCTGAGCGTCGCGCTGCCGCCGGGAACTCGCGAAGTGACTTTCACGTACGATGTGCCGGAGTACCACACGGGCAAGATGCTTACGCTGCTCTCGCTGCTCGGAGTCCTCGGGCTGCTTGGGGCGGGCTGGATGCAACGACGGACGGTGAATGGCTGATCGCGCACTGGTGGTGATTCCCACCTACAACGAGCGGGAGAACCTCCCGCAGATCGTCCCGCTGGTCCTCGAACAGGACCCGCAACTCGACATCCTCGTCGTGGACGACGGTTCGCCCGATGGCACCGGTGCGATCGCCGATCAGCTGGCGGCGGACAATCCCCGGGTGCACGTACTGCATCGCCCTGCCAAGGAAGGGCTCGGCCGAGCCTACTTGGCCGGGTTTCGCTGGGCGCTCGAGCGACCCTACCGCTACGTCTTCGAGATGGATAGCGATTTCTCCCACGATCCGACCTATCTCCCCAAGTTCCTCACGGCCATCGAAGGGGCCGACCTGGTGCTCGGTTCGCGCTACGTCAACGGCGTGCGGGTGATCAACTGGCCGATGAGCCGGCTGCTGCTCTCCTGGTTTGCCAACAAGTACGTCCGCTGGATCACCTGGCTGCCGCTCACCGACGCGACCGGCGGCTTCAAGTGTTTCCGGCGCGAGGTGCTCGCGGCGATTCCGCTCGACCGGGTGGCCTCCAACGGCTACTCGTTCCAGATCGAGATGAGCTACCGGGCCTGGCGGAAGGGATTCCGGCTGGTCGAGGTGCCGATCATCTTCACCGACCGGATCGAGGGGCACAGCAAGATGAACAAGCGGATCGTCCGCGAGGCGATCTGGATGGTCTGGTGGATCCGGCTGCAGGGATTGCTGGGGAGGCTCGGGTGAGCCTCGAGTTCCACAAGATGACTGGGTCCGGCAACGACTTCGTGATGCTCGACGGCCGGGCCACCTCGGAAGCGGAATGGCCCCCGGAGCGAATCGCCCGGGTGTGCGACCGGCGGGACGGGGTAGGGGCCGACGGGTTGGTCGTGGTGACCCCGCTGGGGCCCGACCGCATCCGGATGACCTACTTCAACAGTGATGGCTCCCGGGCGGCCATGTGCGGCAATGCCGCCCTGTGCAGCACCCGCCTGGCCGCTCGCCTCGGGCTGGCCGACCCGGCCAGGATGACCCTGGTGACGGACGCCGGGGACTACGAGGCCCGCTGTGTGGGGGAGGGTCACCTCGCCGAGATCCACTTCCCCGACGCTGCGGTGCCGACTGCGGTGGCGATCCCGCTGGCCGACGGGGAGCTGTCGATTGCCCTGGGAACGGTTGGGGTGCCGCACCTGGTGACGTGGGTGGCCGATCTGGCCGCCGTGCCCCTGGAGGCCCGGGGGCGAGAACTCCGCTTCCACGCCGGGGCGGGACCCGCCGGCGCGAATGCCAATTTCGTGTCCCGACTGGCCGGCGCAGCCCACACCCCTCCAGAGAGCTCCGGTGAGCCCACCTGGGCCATCAGGACCTATGAACGGGGGGTCGAGGGAGAGACGCTGGCCTGCGGAACCGGAACGGTGGCGGCGGCGCTGGCC
>JANYAG010000140.1 GCA_025361465.1 Gemmatimonadota bacterium | reverse complement strand
CCGGCCAGCCGCTGGCGCCATGAGGAGAAAGGCGCCGGACGAGGGCGTAATCTGGACCTGGAGCGATCGGCCCGCTGAGTCGCGAAGCTCGGCCAGCGCCCCGGCAAGTGCCAGGTGCGTCTTGCTGTCGAGAAGCCGACCGCGCACGCTCTGCGCCGGAATGCGATCAGCGAGGAGGAGCAGGCAGGCGACAGCCCACGCGAATCCCCGGCCCTGCCTCACCGCCCCACGGGCCAGGGTTCGCGTTGGAATCACCAGATCAGACGGCCGACAACTCCGCCCCGCACTTCTCGCAATACCACTCCAGCGGGCGGTTCATCGCCCCGCACTCGCCGCACCGGAGCGTCCGCCCAACCGGCATGGCTGGCGAGACCGGAATGGGGCCCGAGGCAACGATTTCCTCGCTGAAGATGCCCTGTCCCGTCGTCTTCACTGGGGAGGCCGGCTCGGGAGCTTCCGGCGCCGATGGGGCGCCCGCCGTGGGCGGCACCGCCGCCGGCCCGGAGGTACGGGATGGCGGTGGGGTCGGCGGAAGGCGATCGCCTGGGCGCACGAATCGTGGCGGTGAGTCAGGCGGCAGACCGATCAGCGGCTGTTCACGTGCCGGACCGGCGCTGGCGGGCCGGAAGGAGAGCGGTCCGAACTCCGGCAGTCCCGGCGATCGGGCGGGCGCCGGCGGCCCACCGGCTGCCTCGGCGGGGGTGGCGAAGATCGAGAGGACCCGGTCCGTCTCATCGTCGGCGGCGCGCGGGTCGATCTCCACCGCCTCGGTGGTCTCGAGCACCTCGAACGGCGGCGCCGGCGGCTCGAGTCTGGCGGACGACGGCGTTGGCGTCGCGGTCGGCGCGAGGTCGAGGATTGACACCTCGGGCGCAGGGGTCGCGGCCGCTTCGGCCGCCCCGCCGCGCGCGGTCTCGGGGGCGCGCCCGACCAGCGCGAGCACCTCGTCCATCCGCTGAATCCGCGTGGTGACGGCCGCGAGTGAAAGCTCGAAGGTCTCGACGTCACTGAAGTGCCGCTTGCGATCCGCTTCATACCGCTCCGGCGAGAATTCGCCGACGGCGTGGCGCAGTTCCACCTCGGCGAGTTGCTCGCGCGAGGCCTCGGTGCGCCGGGAGAGTTCGCCGTACTCGGCCTGATCTTCGGCGAGCTTTGCGGCGATGGCATCGACGTGCTTGCGGAGATCGTCGGCCACCCGGTCGAGCTGCTGCTGGTAGTCGCGACGGACCCGCTCGCGCACGGTGGCAGGGGCGGCAACAGTGGCGGCGTCCAGTCGCTGCAACCAGCCATGCAGGGCATCGCGCTCTGCCAGCAATTGCTCGACCGCCACGTTTTCCTCGATTGGGTCGCTCATCAAGTACCGTACGTGGAAGGAGGTAGTGGATCGGGCCGATGGCACCGCGGCCGGGTCAACACGAAATCTATATCGGGCGACCCCCGGCCAAGGTTACTGTCCAGCCGCCTGATACACCACCCGGCCGTCCACCAGCGTCCACCGCACCCGGCCGGGGAGCACCTCGCCACCCCAGGGCGTGTTCCGCGACTTCGAGCGGAAGGCGGCAGGATTGACCGTCCAGGTGACCGCCGGGTCAAAGACGACGACATCCGCCACGGTGCCCGGGCGCAACGATCCGCCAGGCAAGTGCCAGAGCCGCGCCGGCGCAGCGCTCATCCGCTCGATCAGCGTCAGGAGGGAGAGCAGTCCCGGTGCCACGAGTTCCCGCAGGGCGAGCGAGAGCGCTGTTTCCAGCCCGATGATGCCATTGGGTGCGTCGTCGAATTCCCGCTCCTTGGCGTCGTAGTGGTGCGGGGCATGATCGGTCGCGATGCAATCGAGCGTCCCATCGGCGAGCGCCTGCCGGATCGCCTGACGATCCTCGGCCTCACGCAGCGGCGGATTCATCTTGGCGTTGGTGTCATAGCCTTCGCAGCGATCATGCGTCAACGTGAAGTGGTGGGGGGCCGATTCCGCGGTGACGCGCAGTCCCTTCTCCTTCGCGCGACGAATCAGCTCGACCGATCCGCGCGTGCTCATGTGACAGAGATGCACATGGCCGCCGGTGAGTTCCGCGAGAATGATGTCGCGGGCGACGTGAATCTCCTCGGCCGCGGAGGGAATCCCCTTGAGGCCGAGCCGAGTCGACACCAGTCCCTCATGCATCTGGCCACCGTGGGCGAGCGGCATGTCCTCGCAATGATCAGCCACCGGGATGCCAAAGGTCTGCGCGTACTCCAGGGCGGTGCGCATCAGGTGACTCGACATCACCGGGTGACCGTCGTCGCTGACCGCCACGGCGCCCGCACCGACCATCTCGCCAAACTCGGCCAGCTGTTCGCCGCGCTGTCCGACGGAGACACAGCCGATCGGATAGACGCGCGCCAGCCCGGCCGCTTCGCCCTTGGCCTTCACGAAGCCAACGGCGCCCTGGTTGTCGATCACCGGATCGGTATTCGGCATGGCGCAGACACCGGTGAATCCCCCGGCGACGGCCGAGGCCGCCCCGGTAGCGATCGTTTCGCGATCCTCGTGCCCCGGCTCGCGAAGGTGCACATGCACGTCGATCAGCCCCGGCGCGACGATCAGTCCGGTGGCGTCGAGCACAGTGGCGCCATCCGGGCGGCCGATGCCCTGCCCCGTCGCCACCACCTTGCCGTCCTGCAGCAGCACATCGCCCACACCATCGAGCTTCTGGGTGGGATCGACGATCCGTCCCCCGCGAATCAGGACCGGCTTCATGCGGTGTCCCCTCCGCCGGCCGCCCAGTCCGGCGACCCACCGGCAAGCAGATACAGGACCGCCATGCGGACCGCCACGCCGTTGGTCACCTGCGGCAGGATGACCGAGTGGGGACCATCGGCGACGTCGGAGTCGATCTCCACGCCGCGGTTCATGGGCCCGGGGTGCATGATGAGGATGTCCTTCGGTGCTCGCGCGAGGCGCTCGTTGGTGACACCAAAGACTCGATTGTATTCCCGCAGCGAGGGAATGAACCCCGCCGTCATCCGTTCGAGCTGCAGCCGCAGGACGTTCAGGGCGTCAGCCCACTGGATCGCTTCCGCAACGTGCCGAAAGACGGTGACGCCCAGCTCCGCGATGTCCCGCGGGAGCAGCGTGGCCGGGCCGCAGACGGCGACCTGGGCACCGAGCTTCGTCAATCCCCAGATGTTGCTCCTCGCCACGCGCGAGTGGAGCACGTCGCCGACGATGCACACCTTGAGGCCGGCGAGGTTCGTGAAGTGATCGCGCAGCGTCAGCAGGTCGAGCAATCCCTGCGTCGGGTGTTCGTGCTTTCCGTCGCCGGCGTTGATGACGTTCGACTGGATGCGGGCGCCGAGGAATTGTGCCGCGCCCGACGCGCCGTGCCGGATGACGACCATGTCGATCCGCATCGCTTCGAGGTTGCGCGCCGTGTCGACCAGCGTCTCGCCCTTGGAGATGGACGACCCGGCGGCCTGCACGTTGACCGTGTCTGCCGAGAGCCGCTTCTCGGCGAACTCGAAGGATATCCTGGTCCGGGTCGAGGCTTCGTAGAAGAGATTGACGATGGTCTTGCCGCGCAGCGCCGGGACCTTCTTGATCTGCCGTTCCGACACTTCCTTGAACGGCTCCGCGGTGTCGAGGATGGCGCGGATCTGGTCGCCGCTCAGCGGCTCGAGGCCGACGAGGTCCTTCCCAAGGATGGCCGTGCTCATGCGGAGGCTCCGGGGGGCCGCCCCCCCCGACTGAGATCGACGGCGTCCTCCCCGTCGAGTTCCTTGACCGAGACACTGACCTGATCGCCAGCGGTCGTCGTCACGCTGAGGCCGGTGACGTCAGCGGCGATCGGCAGCTCGCGGCCCCCGCGATCGACCAGCACCGCGAGCAGGATCCGGCGCGGCCGTCCGAAGTCGGCAATCTCATCGAGGGCGGCGCGAACCGTCCGCCCGGTGAACAGGACGTCATCGACGATGACCACGGTCGTGCCGTTCAGGTCGGACGGAAGCCGGGTCTCGTGCACCACCGGCCGTTGGCCGATCGCCGAGAGATCGTCGCGGTACAGCGTGATGTCGAGCGTGCCGCGCCAGAGCGGAAGCTGCAGCTGGGGCTCGATGAGGGGAGCGAGACGATCGGCGAGCTGGACGCCCCGGCGCTGAATACCCACCAGGACCACCGCCCCGCCTCCAGCGGTCTGCTCCACCAATTCCGAGGCCATTCGCGCAAGCACGCGCCCCATGGCAGGGGCGTCGAGGAGGCGGGTCGTTGGTGGCATCGGGAGCGAATAGTACTACGGTCGGGGGAGAAGCGAGAAGCTCACCAGCTGCCGCTCGTGCCACCGACGCAGGGTCAGCTGGGCCAGGATGCTGCCGATCAGCGCGAAAAACATGTCCCACTGGGTGTCCCAGGGATCGCCCTGGGTCCCGAGGAAGTCCGTGGCGCCGGCGCCCATCATGAGGGGCGCTCGAGTCGAGAGAGAAGTTGTTGTCCCTGCGTCGTGGTCCAGGCGTGCATCCCGAGCGGGCGGAGTCCAGCTTCGCGGAAGTAACGGCGATAGGTGGCGGCCCGTCGTTTCTGGAAGCCGCGCATGTCGCCCTCGATCTCGTCCTCGGCGGTGAATGTCGGCAGGAACGCCACGCCCCCGATCAGCGGCACCAGCCCAGCCAGGGACGCGCGCAGTGCCGGCGCCTCGAGGTAGTGGAGCACATCAGCTGCCACCACCAGGTCGAAGGGCCCGTCGAGGTCAAGCTGGTCGAGTGTTTCGAGGGAACCGAAGTGGAGGTTGCGTCGTCGCCCCCAGCGCGCGACCGCCCAGGCACTGCTGTCGAATCCGAGATAGCGCACCCGCGGGCGCAGCGCCTGCAGGAACGGATACCAACGCCCTTCGCCCGCCCCAGCGTCCAGGACGGATCGCAGCGGACGGGCGAGAAGGCGTTCCGTGACGGCGACCGCGAACGCTACCTGGCGGCGGAGTTCCCCGCCCGCAGCAATCGCATGTCGCCGATCACGGTACCAGCGCTCAAAGTACGCGCGGTCGTAGCGCTTGGGTGCCGTCACGTCGTGCCTTGTTCACCATCGTGAGCGCCACATCAAGCCGAATGTCCTGAACTGGGCTTCGCCCTCCAAGACCGTCCAGGGCAAATGCACCATCGTCGTCCTCCTCCTCCTGGATCCCCTGCGCATCGCCGCCGAAGCCCCGGACGCGCTCGACACGAAGCACGGTCTTGGCGACCTGGTCGCCGATCTTGACGGTGACCGAAAAGTTCCCGGGATCGACCATGGTCTGGCCGCCACCGAAGCCGCCGCCACCACCGCCACGGCCTCCGCGCCCGCCACCGGCGGTCGCGGTCAATTCCTGCACCGTAGTGTAAAGCGTCGAGTCAGCTCCAGCGATCGCCGCACCGCCGCGGCCACCGCCGCCACCACCACCGCCGCCACCACCGCCACCACCGCCACCACCGCCACCGCCACCGCGGCCCGCCGCGGCAAAGTTCTCACCCGGCCGCTCGGCCCAAACGTCGGCGTTGCCGCGGCCACCGCGGCCACCACCACCACCGCCGCCCGCCCCACGCCCTCCCGCCGGAGCGGCAACGGGTGCCAGCAGCTTGCGCACGCGGCCGAGCGCCGCGGTGTCGGTACCCGCCTTGCGCAGTGAATCAAAGACGAAATCGGTCCGCCTGGCAGCGAGCAGGCTGTCGCGCCGGGCGCCAGGAGTCAGCGGGCGCGCCACCGGCGTGGCCGTCCGGGTGAAGTCCCAGAAGACGTGCTGCAATCCGGGTGTGGCCGGTCCGGTCAGGGTGCGCACCGTGTCGCCCCCGGCATCCTGGATGATGATCGTCGCCTGTCCGGTGGCCGTCCCGGTCACGCGATAGTCGATCTGCCCTCCGTAGCTTCCGCTCTGGCCGCGGAAGACCACGCCCTGGCCGGTGGAATGGCCGTCGAAGATCGCCTCGCCGTATTGGTAGGACACCTTCGGCTTGAAGACCGTCAGTGTCGCCGCGGCATTGGCGTCCGTGATTTGTGCCAAGGCATGAATGTCCGCAATCCAGATCCCGCGGCCATGCGTGGCAGCGATCAGTTCGCGATCGCGCGGATGGACCTTCAGGTCATACACCGGCACGGTGGGCAGCCCGGCCATGAACCGCTGCCAGTTGGCACCCTTGTCGAGCGAGAGGTAGGCCGCCACGTCGGTCCCGGCGAAGAGCACGTTGGCATTGGCCGGATCTTCGCGGATCACGTGCACGAAATCGGCACCGCCCCTGGGCAGGTTTCCAGCGATTGACTTGAAGGTCTTGCCGTAGTCGGTGGTCATGAAGATGTAGGGGGTGTAGTCGCCCATCCGATGATCATCGAACGTCACGTAGAAGGTGCTGGTGTCCGCGTACGACGGTTCGATGCGGGAGACATAGCTGTTCGCCGGCAAGCCGGTGAAGCGCGAGGACAGCTCTTCCCAGTTGGCTCCGTCATTGCGCGTGAGCCAGACCCGGCCGTCATCGGTTCCGGCGTAAAGCAGACCGGGCCGGACGTAGGATTCCGCCAGCGCCACCACGGTCCCGTAGGTCTCGGCGCCGGTTGCGTCGGTGGTGATGCCACCCGTGGTGCGGGTGCTGACCCGGGTCTTCATGCTGTCGTTATAGCTCAGGTCTGGCGAAATCGGGTACATCTTGTCGCCGTGATCCACCGACTTCATGACCCGATTGGCCCCCGTGTAGAACACCGCCGGATTGTGCGGTGACAGCAGGAACGGGGTTTCCCAGTTCCAGCGCAGCGCGAAGGCGATCGAGTCCTGCGCGATCGTCGCTTCGATGTCGGCGACCCGCTTCTTGACGGCCGGCGTCAGGGCCTTGACCGAGTCGCCGAGCAGGACGGCGATGGTGTCCCGCCAGTCGCTGATGCGCTGCCGGGCGTTTGGCTTGGCCAGGTTCCGGCTCTCACCCGTCGCCACGTTGATCCGCGACATCGCTCCACCCTGCGATTCGGCGTAGACAATGCGCGCGTCGGTCGGATCCTGCGCGGTCCAGAAGCCGTCCCCGCCGCTGACGGTGTACCACATCGAATTGCTGATGCCGCCGCTCTTGCGACGGCTCGGGCCACACCACGACCCGTTGTCCTGCAAACCGCCGCAGACGTTGTACGGCACCGCCATGTCGAACGAGACGGCGTAGAGCTGGCTGATCGCGATCGAGTTGAGCACCAGCCAGTTGCCACCCCGGTCGAAGGTCACCGCCACCCCTCCGTCGTTCCCGACGACGATCCGATTCGGGTCATTCGGATCGATCCACATGGCGTGATGATCGACGTGCACACTGTTCGTCGTGGTACCGACCGTCTTGCCGCCATCGTTCGAAACGTTCACCGGCGTCGACGACCAGTAGACGCGATTAGGGTCCTTGGGGTCGACGCGCACCTGTGAGTAGTAGAAGGGGCGGACGTCCGCGGTGTTGGTGCGGACCCAGGTCTTGCCGCCGTCTTCCGAACGGTAGAGACCCGTCGGGCTCGCGGCCGGGCGGCCGACGCCACGCTTCCCCTTGGGGTTGGCCGCCGTATCGGCCTCGGTCAGGGCGTAGATCACGCGCGAGTCACTCGGGGCGATCGCCAGGCCGATGCGACCCTTCAGCGTTTCGGGAAAGCCGCCGCCCTTCACTTCCGCCCAGGTCTCGCCGCCGTCGACGCTCTTCCAGAGGGCGCTCCCGGGACCGCCGCTCTGCAGGAAATAGGGGCCGCGCATCCGCTCATAACTGGAGGCGAAGAGGACATCGGGATTGGACGGATCGATCACCAGGTCAACAAATCCGGCCTTGTTGGAGATGAACTTCACCAGGCGCCAGTTCTTGCCACCATCGGTGGTCTTGTAGAGCCCGCGGTCCGGATTGGCATTCCACGGCGCCCCAAGCGCCGCCACCCAGACGACATCCGGATTCTTCGGGTGCACGACGATCCGGGCAATCACCTGGGTCGGCTCGAGCCCCATCAGGCGCCAGGTCAAGCCGCCATCGACCGACTTGTAGATCCCCCCGCCAGGCGAGATCGAGTTGCGCGAGTTCGGCTCCCCCGTCCCGGCCCAGACCTGCATCGTGTCGCTCGGGGCGATGGCAAGCATCCCCATCGAGACGACGCGCTCCTTATCGAACACCGGCCGGAAGGTCACCCCGCCATTGGTGGTCTTCCAGATACCGCCGCCCGAGGCGGCGACGAAGAAGGTGCGCGAGGGAGAAGGAATCCCCACCACATCGCTCACCCGGCCCATCGTATTGGCGGGTCCGACGTTGCGCCAGCGGAAGGACGCGAGGGTGGCAGAGTCGAGCGGGGTGCGAAGCTGGGCAGGAAGCGGCAACGCCGCCCCGAGGAGAACAAGGGCCGCAGCCACACTGACGCGGGTTCTACGCATCGTGGTACACTCTGGTGTTGAGGGAAACACGGGGGGCGCCCCCCGGGGAATGAACTGATACGCGGCGGCAACCCCTAAAGGTTGAACCCACCCGGCCGACGTCCGCCCCGGGGCACAGCGGACCCCCTCATTCAGGTACGCCGACCCCCTGCATCGGCATTGCCTTCCGTGGCCGGCGCTCGATTCGGGCGGCCAGCAGGACGATCAGCACCCCCCCCAGCGCGGACGGGACCGAGACGTCCCGTTTCACCGACCAGAGGTAGTGGATCACCCCGCCGGCGGCAGCGACGTAGACGAGACGGTGCAGCGCGTTCCAGCGCTTGCCACCCAGTGTCCGGATCGCCCCGGCGAAGGAGGTGAGGGCCAACGACAGCAGGAGCAGCCAGGCGCTGAACCCGACCGTGATGTAGGGACGCTTGGCGATGTCGTGCAGGATCTCCGAGAGGTCAAGCGACTGATCGAAGACGAGGTAACAGGAGAAGTGGAGGCAGGCATAGGCGAACGACCAGAGGCCGATCGGCTTGCGAAGCCGGATCAGCGTGTTGATGCCAGACAGCCGTCGCAGCGGCGTGATTGTCAGCGACAGCAGCAGGATCACCAGCGCGGCGGTGCCGGTGAAATGTTCAAGGTACTCCGCCGGATTCGCGCCGAGGTCGTCCCGCAGGAACTTGAGGCCGAGCCAGATCGCCGGCCCGATGCCGGCCACGATCGCCAGTGGCCGGATCACCCGGCTGATCCATTGCGTGGCGGTCACGGGATCAGGTCAGAAATTGCGGCGCAGGTCCATCCCGACATACAGGGAAGCGACCTGACTGGCATAGCCGTTGAACGGCAAGGTGGGCCGCTTGAGGAAGTCGCCAATCCGCCGCTCCTTCGCCTGGCTCCAGCGCGGATGGTCCACTTCCGGATTGACGTTGGCATAGAAACCGTATTCGCGCGGAGCCGAGAGGTTCCATGTCGTGGCCGGCTGTGCTTCGAGGAAGCGGATGCGGACGATCGACTTGCCGCCCTTGAATCCGTATTTCCAGGGGACGACCAGCCGCAGCGGCGCACCATTCTGGTTGAGCAACGACTTGCCGTAGATCCCGGTAGCCAGGAGCGTGAGCGGGTGCATCGCTTCATCCAGCCGCAATGCCTCGACGTAGGGCCACGGCAGGACGTTGTCGCGCTGCCCCGGCATCTGCTTCGGATCGAGGAGTGTCGTGAACTCGACGAACTTTGCCTTGGTGCCGGGCTCGAGCTTCCGGATCAGTTCCCGCAGCTGGATGCCATTCCACGGAATCACCATCGACCACGCCTCGACGCAGCGATGACGATAGGTGCGATCGACCACCGGAAGACCCTTCAGCAGATCATCGAGATCGTACTTGGCGGGACGTTTGACGTCGCCCTCGACTGAGACGGTCCACGGTCGCGGCCGGAGGGTGCCCGCGTTCTTCGCCGGTTCGTCCTTGCCGGTGCCGAATTCGTAGAAATTGTTGTAGGTCGTGACGTCCTTGTAGGTCGTCGGCTGGAGTTCTTCGACCTGCGGCAGCAGCCGCTGCACCGTGCCCCGGATCCCCAACGGCGTCATTGCGGTCACGGTCAGCCCCGCGGCCACCAGCCATTCGCGGCGGTTGAGATGAAGCGATTCG
>JANYAG010000132.1 GCA_025361465.1 Gemmatimonadota bacterium | reverse complement strand
TGCCTTCACGGACCGGAACCGCTTTCTCGGCGATCCCGATTACCATCCGCTCACGATGCTGCCGAGCATGGTGGCGAAGCCGTATGCCAACAAGGCTCGCGCCACCATCGACCTGCAGAAGGCCACGCCGACCCCACCGTTCGACGCCTCAATCAAGGACGGGATGAACACCACCCACTATTCGGTGGTCGATGCCGACGGAAACGCGGTCTCCACCACCACGACGCTGAACAACTCCTACGGCTCGCAGGTGACAGTGACCGGTGCGGGATTCCTGTTGAACGACGAGATGGACGACTTCGCCACGGCGCCGGGCACGCCGAACATGTACGGATTGGTCCAGGGCGAGATCAACGCCATCCAGCCGGGAAAGCGGATGCTGTCGGCCATGACGCCAAGCATCGTGCTCGACCCGCAGGGCAAGGTGAAGCTCGTGGTCGGCACGCCGGGTGGCCCGACGATCATCACGCAGGTCTATCACGTGATCAGCAACGTGATCGATCACGGCATGTCGCTCGCCGAGGCAGTGGCCGCGCCTCGACTGCACCACCAGGCGCTCCCCGATTCGATGCAGCTCGAGCGCGGCGGGTTCCTTGCCACCGTCATGGATTCGCTGCGAGCCATGGGGCACGCGATCAAGTTCGGTGGCGGCGGCGATGTCCAGGCGATTATCCGCACCCCGAACGGCTGGCAGGCGGTGAGCGACCCGCGCGGCGGCGGGAAGCCGTCGGGGTACTAGTCCCCGACGGCCTTGCGCAGCGTTCAGGGCTTGCGGATGAAATCGTCGCGAAGCGTCAGCGTCACAGTACTCCCGGCGTGGACGATGATGTCGCGATTGGCGGTCTTGGCCGCGACCGCGGCTCCGGCCGCCCCACCGCCGACCGCTCCAACCACCGTGCCAGTCTTGCCGCCGATGGCATGACCGATGATCGCCCCGATCGCTGCGCCAGCACCGGTCTTGGCGACTTCCCCCGCCCCGATCGGACGCGCCTTCATTTCGTAGGCATAGTCTGACGCACGCGCCATGACCGGGTAGGTCACGCCGTTGATCTCGACCTCGTCGGCAGAGAGGACGAGCGTCCCCTTCTCTCCACGATTCGACGCTTCGCCGATCTGCACCACGTGCAGCGTCACGATGGAACCGACGGGGATGACCACCTTGCCGTCCGCATCGGTGACATCCGTCGCGACCTTCACGCGAATCGGGTCACCAACCCGGTTGAGGTGGGAGTGGATCGAGTCGAGGGCGTTGGTTGCAATCTGGGTCCCGGCGGCCAAGGTCGGGGCTCGAGGGGGGAGCGGCGCTGGCGCTGGTGGAGCCTCGGGACGAGGGGCTGAAGCGGGCGCGGGTGCGGCGGCCCTGGGTGTCGGCTTGGGTGCCAGTCGCGTCGTGGTGACCGGTGGCGGTGGCGGTGGCGGGGGAGTGATCAGGGGTGCCGTATCCGGCCGCGGGGCATCCGCGATCGGGGTGATGTTCTCCCCGGGGCGGGTGCTGTCCAGCGCGGTCTGGGGAAGTTGCTTCTGCCCACCGCACGCCAGCAGGCCAGCCGCGGCCAGAGCCATCAGGGATTCCGTGGTCCGACGCATGGATCACACTCCTTCAGGGTTGATCGCCCGCCGGAACATCATCGTCCGGCAGCGACCAGTACGACGACTGAGCCGACCTGACGTTCACAACCCAGGTGACCCGACGTTCTTCCTGGCGAGGGTCAGAGCCGCTCGCGCAGAACCTCCGGCGTGATCGCCTGGAGCAGCGAAACCAGCCGGGCAAACTCCCCCGTCACCAGGAGCAGGCCGATCGCAATCAGGATCACACCGCTGATCCGTTGCACCCAGGGCATCCACCGCCGGAAACGCTGGAACCAGCCACGGAACGCGTCGAGCGCCACGGCCACCACCAGGAACGGCACCGCCAGTCCGGCCGAGTAGGCGCCGAGCAGCAGGATCCCGCGATGCACGTCGTTGCTGGTCCCGGCCATGAGCAGGATGCCACCAAGCACGGGACCGATGCACGGTGTCCAACCGGCCGCAAACGTCATCCCCACCAGCACCGAGCCGAGGAAGCCAAGGGGCTTGCGATCAAGGTGGAGCCGACGATCCTGGTCCAGCATCGAGATGCGGATCACGCCGAGCGAGTAGAGCCCGAAAATGATCACCAGCACACCGCCCGCGCGCGCCAGCCAGATCTTGTTGTAGCGCAACGCGCTGCCCAGTTCGGTGGCGCCGGCGCCGAGCGCGATGAAGACCAGCGAAAAGCCGGCGACGAAGAGGAGCGCATGCAGCACGGCCCAGTGCCGGCGATCGCCCATCTCCTCGATCGTCATCCCGGTCAGAAAGCCGATGTAACTCGGCACCAGCGGCAGCACGCACGGGGAGAGAAAACTCAACAGGCCACCGAGGAACGCCACGGCGGGACCGATGGCCGCTTCGCCGTTCATCGCGGCCGTCCCGCGCGGGCCACGGCGCTGATGTCCGCGTCCCGGCAGACTCGACAGAGCCCGTGAATCTCGACCCGGTGCCGGTGATGCTG
The DNA here is from genome assembly GCA_025361465.1 of Gemmatimonadota bacterium. Classification (GTDB taxonomy): domain Bacteria; phylum Gemmatimonadota; class Gemmatimonadetes; order Gemmatimonadales; family GWC2-71-9; genus Palsa-1233. The sequence continues at coordinate 8,562 of JANYAG010000132.1, read as the reverse complement.
GAAGCCGTGCTCATCGGAGACGATTGGCAGGAGTCGCTCGAACCGATCGGTGGAAAACTCGGTCACCTGACCGCATCGGGAACAGACGAGGTGGCCGTGTTGGGCGCTGGCATGCATCGGTTCGAAGCGGCGGAAGCCCTCGCCGAAATCGTGCGCGCGGACCAGGCCACTCTCGACCAGGGTGTCGAGTGAGCGGTAGATGGTGGCCAATCCGATGCTGGCACCATCCTCACGCAGTCGCCGCTGGATGCCATCGACCGAAAGATGCTCGCGGCTGGTGAGGACAATCGCGGCGATCATGTCGCGCGGCCGAGTGGCCGGGAGGTGGCGTTCCTGCAACCAGCTCCGGAACCGTTCCAGCAGCTCTCGCCCCGACGCGTTGTCATCCGGGAACATCGGACGGGTCGTCCTCCACGATGGTTGCCATCGCCGGAAACCATGTCATCACCTCGACCGGCTGCGGCGGCTCGCCGTCGTCGGCGCGCACCGGCACGAGCTGGAGCAATTCGTGCAACGCCTCGATCGGGCCGCTGCCAACTTCCTCCAGCTGCGCTTCGAATCCGCCGCGCTGCTTGCCCTTGATCTTCGCCACGTACCGGGAGGTATAGATCCGCCGGCGATCGCCGTCGATCCGACTGAGGACGGCGGTTCCGAACTCGCGCTGGTCGCGCCGGAGGGTCCGGAAGACCCAGATGCCATCCACCTCCTCGACCGGGAGGGCGTCTCGCAGCCAGGCCGCCAGGCGCAGCCACTGGGGGCCTTCGCCGGGACCACCGGGGGTCATTCCGGGGAGCATCGCTCGACCAACCATCGCCGCAGGGACATCCGCGCCTCCAAGGCCTCGGGAAAGGATAGTGGGGGCAGGCGGACTAGAGCAGGCTCACCGGGTCTCGATCGACCGCAACCCGCACGTCGCCCCGTCCGGCGGCCAGCTGGGGGGCCGCGACGCGCACCCAGCGCCCGAGGGCCTGCGGCGGCCCCTTGAGGACGAGGTGATCGCGCCAGCGGTCCTTGATGCGCTCGATCGGGCAGGGTGCGGGACCGAGTACGATCAATGGAAGCGCGTTGTGAGCCACGACCCGCTCACACCACTCGGCGACCTCGCTGGCACGGGCGTTGACCGCGGCCCGATCGGGGCCGCTGACGATGATGTTGGCGATGGCGACGTGCGGCGGATAGGCCGGCGACTCACGGGCAACCATCTCGGCCCCGAGAAACCCTTCGGCGTCGTGGCGCGCGGCGAACTCGAGGGCCGGGTGGGTCGGCTGGCGAGTCTGCACCAGCACCCGGCCTCCTTTCGGACCCCGCCCGGTCCGGCCCGCCACCTGCGCGATGAGCTGGAACGTCCGCTCCGAGGCACGGAAGTCGGGCAAGTGCAGCGCCGTATCCGCGTCGACCACGCCAACCAGGGTGACGTTCGGAAAGTCGATCCCCTTGGCGATCATTTGCGTGCCCAACAGGATATCGACCTCGCCGCGCTCGACCCGATCGAGGATCCGGTGATGCGCCCACTTGCCGCTGGTCGTGTCGAGATCCATGCGCGCTAGTCGCGCCGACGGGAAGCGTGCCGCCACCAGTTCTTCGAGCTGCTGCGTGCCGGCGCCGAGCTGCCTTGACGCCTCGCCGCCGCAGGAAGGGCATCGCCCTGGCACCGGCTCGCGATGGTCACAATAGTGGCAGCGCAATTCCGCGGGCTGGCGGTGCACCGTCAACGAGATGCTGCAGCGCGGACAGTCGACCACCTGGCCACACTCGCGACACTGGACGAAGGACGCCCAGCCGCGCCGATTGAGCAGGAGCAGCACCTGTTCCTTGCGGGCGAGCGCGGCCGTGATCCCGTCATCGAGTTGCTGGCTCCACGGCATCCCCGTCACGTCCCGGACCTGTGGGGCGGAGCGCAGGTCGATCAGGTCAACCGGCGGCATGGGCCGGGCCGCGATCCGTTCGGGCAGGCGAACCATGCGGTGCAGCGGAGCGAGGCCTGCCCAGGTTTCCAGGGACGGGGTGGCGCTTCCAAGGATGAGGGTCGCCCCTTCGAGACGGGCGCGCATGGCGGCGACGGTGCGCGCATGGTACCGCGGCGTCTCGCCATTCTTGTAGCTGGTTTCGTGTTCCTCGTCGAGAACGATGACACCGAGATTCTGCACGGGCGCGAAGATGGCCGAACGCGCCCCAACCGCCACATGGCGTTCCCCCCGGCGAAGTGCACGCCAGGCATCGGCGCGCTCGCCATCCGAGAGCGCGCTGTGGAGCACCGCCACGTCATCGCCGAAGACGGCGCGCACGCGAGCGACCGTCTGCGGTGTCAAGGCAATCTCGGGCACCAGGATGATGGCCCCCCGACCAGCCGCGACCAGTTCGCGGATCCGCTCGAGATACACCAGCGTCTTGCCCGACCCGGTGACGCCGAAGAGCAACGCCGACTCGCCCGGGGGCACGGCCTCGAGCCAGGTGAGCGCCGCGCGTTGATCGGCGGTGAGGTGCGGTGGCGGCGGTGAATGCGGCAGGTCGGCGAAGGGATCGCGGCGCACTTCGGCGAGCTCGACCCGCACCGTGCCCCTCGACACCAGGGCCCGCAAGGGCGCCTCGGTCACCCCGGCCGCCGCCAGCAGCTCGGCGACGACCGAGCGCCCTCCGCGCGCCTCAAGCAACTCGTACAGGAGGCGCTGCTTGGGCGCGCGGGCAAAGCGGGTGTCGCGCTCGATCAGCGAGAGCGCGTCGCCGACGAGGGCGGCAACCCGGATGCTGGCCATCCCGGCGGAGGTGTCCGGTCGCTGCACATCGAGCGCCACCACGCCGACCCGCTGGAGTCGGTCAACCACATCCCACAGGGGACGCTTCATCGCGCGGCTGGCGGCCTGCATCGCCGCGCGACCGCCGCGCTCGTGCAGCCACCGGACCAGTTGTTCTGCCGTCCCGCCGACGCGAACCGCTCGTCCCCCGATCAGGACCAACTCGACACTGGAATGTCCCCAGAGTGCCGCCGGGAGCATCGCATGGAGCACGAGTCCGAGGGGAGCGCCGTAATAGTGGGACAGCCGCTCGGCGAGGGCGAGCAGCATCGGAGACAAGGCGGGGGATCCATCGGGAGCCGCAAGCAGGTCGCGCGAGGTCATCCCGGGTGCCGGGACATCGGTCGCCGTGATGATCCCGACCAGCTCACGGGTCCGCACCGGAACGACGACGCGCGCTCCGGGGAGCGCGCGATCAGCGAGCGTCGCCGGGATCCGGTAGGTGTAGGGGTCGGCGAGCGGAAGCGGCAGCGCGACGTGCGCGTACCGCTCAGTCATCGCCGCGTCACGCCGAGCCCCGGAGCATCGGGCAGCGTCACCTGGCCCCCCGGAATCGTCGCCCCGGCAAAGGGATCGTCGCGGAGCAGCGCGGCACCGTCGAGATCCACGATGTCCACCAGGGGCGTGAAGTGCGCCGCCGCCGTGATGCCGAGCGACGACTCGATCATGCACCCCACCATTACCATCATGCCGTGCGCGCGCGCGATGGCGATCATCCGCAGCGCCTCGCGCAGCGAGCCGCACTTGGCCAGCTTGATGTTGATGCCATCGACGGCGCCGACCAGCGCAGGGATGTGGGCCGACGTGACGCAGCTCTCATCGGCAATGATCGGGATCTTCGACTGGCGACGGATGTGCGCCAGGCCCGCGATGTCGGTCGGCGTCACCGGCTGCTCGAGGACGGTTACGCCGAATTCGGCAAGCACCGGCAGCATCGCCACGGCGTGGTCCGCGGTCCAGCCGCAATTGGCGTCAACGCGAATCTCGCGATCGGTGGCCTCGCGGATGGTCGTGAGGATTTCGAGATCATTCGGCGTGCCCAGCTTGACCTTCAGCACCGGATAGCCAGCCGCCTCGGCCACCTTGCGCCGGATCATCTCCGGCGTGTCGATGCCGATCGTGAACGTCGAGCGCGGTGCCTTGGCGGCTTCGAGGCCCCAGTAACGCCAGAGCGGAATACCGAGTCGCTTGCCGACCAGATCGTGCAGCGCCGCCGAGATGGCCACCCGCGCCGCCGCATTGCCGGCCAGCGTCGTTTCGAGGCGCCGTTCGATCGCGTCCAGCGCGAAGGGATCATCCCCCAGCAGCGGGCCATAGGTCGCGAGCGCGGCCTGGACCGTCGCCAGGGTTTCGCCATAGAAGGCGGTCGCCGCGGCTTCCCCCCATCCCTCGACCCCATCGCCATCGGTCACTTTCACCATCACGGTGCGGAACTCGCTGTGGCCGCCACGTGCGATGATGAACGGGTGCGTGGTATGGAGGGTGAGGAGTTCGGTGGTCAGGCGGAGAGTCATCGGTTGAAGCTAACCCCCGAGCGCCCTGACCGTCGCCAGAACCCCGGCAGCGAGTCGCTCCGGGGCGTAGCCCCCTTCCATCACCATCGCGATGGGAGCCCGAGGGAATCGCTCGCGCAGCCGCCGGGTCCATTCGGCGTAATGCTCCGGCTCGAGCGTGAAGCCGCCCAACGGATCACCCGACATCCCGTCATAGCCCGCCGACACCAGGACGATCTCCGGCAACCAGTCGTCGGTTGCGGCGGCGATCCCGTCCCAGAGGGCCTCGAGGTAGACCGTGGGCGCCAACCCGGCCGCTTGGGGAATGTTGAAGACGTTGCCTGCCCCGCGCTCGCTGGCCGCACCGCTGCCCGGCCACCATGGCGATTGGTGCATCGAGATGAACCGCGTGGTCGGCTCGGTCTCGATCAACGCTTGGGTGCCATTGCCGTGGTGGACATCCCAGTCGACGATCAGCACGCGACCGGCGCCGCGTCGATGGGCTTCGGCAGCAAGCACTGCGGCGTGATTGACGAAACAGAACCCCATGGCCCGATCACGCAGCGCGTGATGCCCCGGTGGACGAATCGCCGCGAAGGCATGTCCCCGATCACTGATCGCGCAATCGAGCGCGGCCAGCGCAGCACCCGATGCGCCGAGGACGGCGCCCCAGGTGGCGGCCGATGCCGAGGTGTCCTCATCGAACACGCCACCACCCGCGGCGCTTGTCGTTTCGATCGTCGCCAGATAGGCGGCCGAGTGCCGGGCGAGCAGCGGCGCGAGCGCTGCGGGCGGCGAAGACGACACGACGATGGCCGGGTCGCCGCGGAGCGCTGCAAGAACCGCCGCGAGCCGGATGCGGGCTTCGGGATGCCCGACACCCGGCTCGTGATCCGCGCACTCGGGAGCGGTGAAGACCCGCATCGAGTCAGCGAACGGCGAGCCGCCGTGCGCGCAGGACGATCAGCCCGGCGTCGGCGGGAATCCCGGTGTCGGCGAGCGAGCGGGACTCGTCGGGCAACGTGGCCCCGCGGAACTTCAGGACAAACTCTGCCGGGCGATCGGCGACTTTCGCGGCGGCCAGGGCGGCAGACTTGACCGCAGCCAACGTGGTCGACGCCGGCAGGTCGAGCGCAACATCTTCCCACGTGTCAAGCACGGTGACCCGGATCCGGAGCAATTCGCTCATGCGGGTTCACCGTTCGGGGTGGGCAGGGTCGAGAGAAAGCGATCGACGGCCTGGTCGAACAGCAGCGTCGATCCCCTGATCCTGGTGGCCCCGGCATCGACAACTGCAGCCAACGCAATCTTCTCCCCGCCCTGACCGCGGAGCACCAGGTAGCCGGGGCCCTCGCGCTCCGGAAACGCGGACGTCGCCGGGACGCGCTCGGCGAAGAACCGCTTGGCGCGCACGAACACTTCAGCAGGAGAGAGCGTCGTCGTTGTCTCGAAGACCATCGTCAGCGAATCCGGAAAGTGGTGAGACCCTGGGGGCGGGCCGGACGGGAAAAACTATTCGCGATCCGAGCGAGGGGCACCCCCTCACGCCGCGTCGAGCGCATTGGCCAGGTCGGCGATCAGGTCGTCGTAGTGTTCCACGCCGACCGAGAGACGGATCATCCCCGCGGTGATGCCGAAGCGCTGCTGCTGGTCGTAGGGTACGTCCGCGTGCGTCATCGTGGCGGGATGTTCCGCGAGCGACTCGGTGCCGCCAAGGGATACCGCCAGGCGTACCAGGCGCATGGCGTTGAGCACCCGGAAGGCGGCCGCCTCGCCCCCCTTCACCTCGAAGGCGATCAGTGAGCCGGGGCCAAGGCACTGGCGCTGGTAGACATCGAACATCGGGTGGTCGCTCGACAGGTCGCCGAGGTAATGGACCCGCTCGACCCGGGGATGCTCGTTCAGGAAGCGGGCGACGTGGCGGGCGTTCTTCATGGCCGCGGTCATCCGCATCTTGAGCGTCTCGAGGGATCGCATCAACAGCCACCCGGTCCAGGGACTGGCCATGGTGCCGAGGAACGTGCGCAGCCCGCGGATCGGGGCCATCACCTCGGCACTGCCGAGCGCCGCGCCGGCAATGGTATCACTGTGGCCGCCGATGAACTTGGTGGCGGAATAGATCACCACATCAGCGCCATGCTGGAGGGGCCGTTGCCAGAGCGGGCCGAGGAAGGTGTTGTCAACGAGCACGACTGGCCGTCGGTCGGGGACCGCCAGCCGCCGAGCGAGGGCAGCCACCGCGGCGATGTCCACCAGCGCATTGGTCGGGTTCGCCGGAGTTTCGAGCAGGACGGCCGCAACGGCGCGGGTGCCGATCCGCTCGCGGAGCGACGCTTCCAGCGGTTCAGGCCGCTCGCCGGCCGGGATGCCGATGGCCTCGATGTTCCACGTCGGGAGTACGTGGCGGAGAAAGTGGTCCGATCCGCCATAGAGCGGGGTGGAATGGAGCACCACGTCGCCGGGCCGCACGAACGCCAGCAAGGAGGTGGTGACCGCGGCCATCCCGCTCGCAAAGACGGCGGCGCTCTCCGCTGCATCCCAGAGACAGAGCCGGTCCTCGAGCACTTCAAGATCCGGATTGTTGAGGCGGGAATAGATCAGTCCCGGAATCTCTCCTGCCCCGGGCTCGCGCAGCCCGTACGCCACCTGGAAGAAGGCCTTCCCTTCCTCGGCAGACTCAAACACAAAGGTCGAGGTCTGGAAGATCGGGCACTTCAGCGCCCCTTCCGACAATACGGGGTCGTAGCCGAACCCCATCATCAGGCTTTCGGGACGAAGGACCCGCTCGCCGATCCTGGTCGCCTTGGAATCGTGGCTCATCCGTTCACTCCCCGACCCGCGCTGCCAACCATGTCGTCACCTGGTCAAGCGCCACCCGATCCTGCGCCATGCTGTCGCGGTGGCGAATGGTGACGGAACGCTGGGTGGTCGTGTCGCCATCAATCGTGATGCACCAGGGGGTGCCGACTTCGTCCTGTCGGCGATAGCGCCGGCCAATGGCACCGGCATCATCATAGAACGCCGGGACGTGCCGACGGACGTCGTGGTACAGCGCCCGCGCCAGCTCGGGCATGCCATCCTTCTTCACCAGCGGCAGGATCGCCGCCTTGATCGGCGCAATGGCGGGCAGGAACCCCATGACGACACGGGTCTCGCCTTCCACCGTTTCCTCGCGGTACGCGTCAGCCATGACGGTCAGGGTCACCCTGTCCGCGCCAGCCGACGTCTCGATGATGTACGGCAGGAAGCGCTCGTTGGTCGCCTGTTCGAAGTACTCGAGCTTCTTTCCCGAGGATTCCTGGTGACGGGACAGGTCGAAGTCGGTGCGGTTGTGAACTCCCTCGATCTCCTGCCACCCGAACGGGAACTCGTACTCGATGTCGTACGCGGCCTTGGCGTAATGCGCCAGCTCATCGGGGGCGTGCTGGTGCCAACGCAACTTCGCCGGAGTGAGCCCGAGGTCGAGGTGCCAGGCCATCCGGATCTCGCGCCACTGCTCGAACCACTCCTCGTCACTGCCCGGCTTGACGAAGAACTGCATCTCCATCTGCTCGAACTCCCGGGTGCGGAAGATGAAATTCCCGGGGGTGATCTCGTTGCGAAACGCCTTGCCGATCTGGGCGATGCCGAAGGGGATCCGCTGGCGGGAGGCATTCAGGACGTTCAGGAAATTGACGTAGATCCCCTGGGCGGTCTCGGGCCGGAGGTATACCACCGAGGCGGTCTCCTCCATCGGCCCCATGAAGGTCTTGAACATCAGGTTGAACTGCCGCGGTTCGGTCAGCTGGCAGGCAGCATGCTCCCCGGGAAGCTTGCTCGGCTTCTGGGGGCACCGGGCATCGGCGAGCTTGTCGGCCCGGAAGCGCGCCTTGCAGGTCCGGCAATCGACCATGGGGTCGGAAAAGCCCCCCACATGGCCCGAGGCCTCCCAGACCTTGGGGTGCATCAGGATGGCGGCGTCCAGCCCCTCGATGTCCTCCCGGCCCCCGACCAAGGCTTGCCACCACCGATCTTTTATGTTCCGTTTGAGGGCGACCCCCAGGGGGCCATAGTCCCAGACCGACCCGAGCCCCCCGTAGACCTCGGAGGACTGAAAGACGAACCCCCGGCGTTTCGCCAGGGATACCAGCTTGTCCATTACAGATAGTTCAGGCATGGGGCGATACTAGTGTCAGGGTAGCCGAGGATCGCACAGGGCCTGAAACGTAACGAAACGGCAGGCTTCTTGCTTCGTGGAATAGACTTATGGCCATGCCCCAGAGCAGAGATTTAGGCTG